>JAZRLU010000335.1:0-3866 GCA_045647045.1 Eubacteriales bacterium | reverse complement strand
CCTCCTACCTTTGGTTCTTTGAGCGCAATCTGCCCGGCGACGATCACGGCGCTTGGCACTCCGCAGACCTTTGGTATTGGTTCGGCACGCTTGACAATTGTTGGCGCCCCTTCACCGAGCGCGACCGCGCAATTTCTGCCGAAATGTCAGACCGTCTTTGCGCCTTTGCCAAAGCCGCTGACCCCAACACGGCTGACTATGCCACCTGGCAAGAGGGCGGCAATGCCGCACTCGCCTTTGGCGATGAGGGCACCGAAATCAAAACCCCCGCCGCCCTTAAGCTTTGGGTAACAATGTTCACCAACAAAGCCCCCGGGGAATAAGGGGATAACTCATAAAAAAACCGCTATCGCGGCGTGCAGATCGCACCGTGATAGCGGTTTTGTTGTTTAATTAAATTAATCGCGCTTTCTTCTCTTGATTGCCTTGATAAGGAATATTATTCCCGTTACGATTCCGCCTATGAGGAGCAGGTAGGGAATTGCTGAGATAAGGAATACAAAGAGCTCAACGAAGAAGTTGCCGATATCCTTGAAGTTGCGGGCAAGATTTTCGCCTATGCGCACAAACGCGCCCTTTTCCTCCTCGGGCTCGGGTTCTTCCTCTACAACCTCCTCGTACTCCTTAACGGTAAGGTTTACCGTGGAGTATGCGATGCTGTTATCGTATACCGCAATCTCAGCGCGTGACTCGGCAAGATCAAGCTTAAGGGCGGTAAGCCTTTGCTCAAGCGTGTAGATGCGGTCAAGGTTTCCTTCTTCCTTTGCAATCTCAAACAGATCCTCAACCACGCCTATTTCAACCTCAAGCGTTTCTATCCTTGCGGAAAGCGTTGCATACTGAAGAGATACGTCGATTTTATCGGCGTTGTAATAGGTCATAGTACCCATACCGGAAAGTGCACTCTTGAAGGCATCAAGGCTATCCGCAGGGATCCTTACCGTAACGGTAGCGGTACGGGAGGGGGCAGAGCCGCGGAAGCTTTCGCCGTCCGTATAGCCCTTATACTCGGTGATCTTTGCGTAAAGCTCATCTATGAAGGTGTCGTAATCAAGTGTTTTAACGGTAGCATCGGCTATTTTGATGATCTTTGCCGAGGGGTTGTCAACTCCGCCGGAGGGGAGTGAGCCTATACCGCCACCCGAGTCGGAAGAGCCGCTGTTCATTTCACCCTTATCAGGTGCACCCGGCATATAGTTACCGCCGTCAGCGTTCGACGCGTTGCAGGATGATAAAGCTACAGCAAGTGTAAGAAGTAATGCGATAAGTAAAAATGCTGAGAAAATTCTTCTTTTCATTGTACTATCCTCCGTTAATTTTTATAATTTATTTCGAAATAATAACGATCGTATTCACGTTGGTAGCTTACGGTTATCTGTCCGCCGTTATAGCTATCCGATAGCATAACTATCTTTCCGCAACCCTGCATAGTGTATATGCGGTAACCCGTGCTTGATAGTTCATAGCTTAACTCCGCTCCGGTTTCACTGTCTATTACACGCACCTCTGTATCGGAATGCGCAAGCATAACGGTGAAGCATCCGTTTTGTGAGGATAAATAGCCGAATTCATCATAGTAATTCAAAAGCGTTCCGTCCTTTGAGAATATCAGATACGCCGGCTCCGATGAGCCACCTTCACCGCTATCGTTGCCAACGTCGAAGCCCGGTGCATCGGGAGACCCCTCCGGCTCAAAGTTACCGTTATCCCCGTCGCCACTCACTCCACCGGAGCTGCCCCCGGAGTTGTTATTGTCTGTCCAGCCTTCATCAAGTGACGGTGCATTATCCGCAGGCGGAGCAGCGTCGTTTCCCATATTACCGTCAGCGCTGTTAGAGCCGCCAAGTACCACGTTTACGTAAAATACCGTTATAACCGCAAAGCAAAGAGCTATGCTTGCGGCAATTGCCGCTTTGCCCCACGCGCTTGCACGTATGCGCTTCGCAGAGGGGACGGAAAGCAGGCTTTCGTCAATTTCTCCGATAGCGGAAAAAAGATCATCGCCGGTATATTTCTTCATTGAATATCACCTCCGTATCCGTAAAGTGAAAGAAAGGTGCGTAGCTTATCACGCGATCTTTTTAACACGGTCTTTACCTTGCCCTCGGTTATAAGCAGCCGCTTTGAGATATCGCGCACCTCATACATATAAAAGTAGCGCAGCACGAATACGTGGCGTACCTCTTCGCGCTCACCCGCCAAAAACTTTTCTATAAGCCTTGCAAGCTCGTTTGCTATAGCGGGATCGTCCGTGCTGTCATTGGATCGGAGCCCATCGCAAAGCTCGGCGCATACGTCACTTGCATTGCCGCCGCGCTTTTCGCGCGTTTTAAGCCTTAAGCGGTCTATGCACTTGCCGCGCATCAGCTTTGATAAAAATGCAAACAGATAATTTCCGGGATCCTTCGGCGGCACCGTGCTCCAAGCACTCATATACGTATCGTCAAGGCATTCCTCGGTAATGCCGTTATCGTTAGTTATTCTGTTTCCAAAGCTGCGCAGCGGAGGACCGTATTTGGCATCGCATTCGCGGATAGCGCCTTCATCTCTTCTGAAAAAGAGATCAACTATCATTCTATCGGTCATATAACTGCTCCTTTCACTTATAATAACGCCATAAGGCGGAGTTGGGTTTCAAAAAAATAAAAAATATTTTTTGTGTATTTTTTGCGAAATATATTTACAAGCTTCGTATTTTATGCTAAAATCGTTCTGTAAAAAAATCAAAAGGAGAATTGTTATGTCAATAGCTGTAATAACCGGTGCATCAAGCGGCATCGGCAGGGAATTTGCATTTAAGCTCCGTGATATCGCGGGGATAAGGAGATTTTGGCTCATAGCAAGAAATACGGATAGGCTTACCTCCGTTGCCAAGGATCTCGGAGATGAGTGCGAGTGCAGGATAATATCTGCGGATCTTTCCGTAAAAGAAGGGCTTGATATCTATCGCGCCGCCCTGGAAGAACAAAAGCCCGAAATAAGCTTCCTTGTAAACGCGGCAGGCTTTGGCACCTTCGGCGCGTTTGACGTGCTTGATGAAAAGACCGTAAGCGATATGATAGATCTTAACGTAAAGGCAACCGTTCTTATATCGCATATGAGCGTGCCGTATATAAAGCGCGGCGGCAGAATAATAGAGCTTGGCAGTGGCTCCTGCTTTACACCCCTGCCTCATTTCAACGTATACTCATCGTCAAAGGTGTTCGTTCTGCATTATACAAAGTCACTTAACTACGAGCTTCGCCCGTACGGTATCAGGGCAACCTGCTTCTGCCCGGGATGGGTAGATACCCCCTTCCTTGCTAAGTCCGTAGCATCTGAGGGTGCACTTGTGCCCGCAAATATGAAACCGCTGCTTAAGGCAGACCGTGTGGTTGAGGGCTGCGTGCGCGCAAGCATACGCGGTAAGGCTATGTACGTTACAAACTGGTACACAAAGCTGCAGCACGTTTTATTCAAGCTTCTTCCCGATGCCCTGCTTACACGTGCATGGCTCGGTATGCTTAAGAAAAGTGGGGAGGAGAGCTGATGGGAAGGCAAAGCTTTAAGCCCGGAACTATGCACGCCCCCCTGCCTGCCGTTATGGCAACCGTGGGCACAATGGAGAATGCGAATATAATTACGGTTGGATGGACGGGTATACTTTCTACAGATCCGCCGCGCACGTATATATCGGTAAGACCTACAAGATATTCGCATAAGCTGTTAGAGGAAAACGGAGAGTTCGTTATAAATCTCACTACGGAAAAGCTCGCGTATGCAACAGACTATTGCGGCATTTACACCGGCGCAAAGGTGGATAAGTTTGATAAGCTCGGCCTTGTAAAGATACCGAGCGAGAAGGTTGCGCCGCCTACTGTAGAGGG
>JAZRLU010000334.1:0-7328 GCA_045647045.1 Eubacteriales bacterium | reverse complement strand
CGGTCCCCCTCCCTCCCGGATGGAGGCTTTGTCATGCAACCGCAAGGTTGCAATTCATGCAGCCTTCAGGCTGCAAAAAAATAGCAGCCACACCGTTCGGTGGGCTGCTCTTTTTTAATCTATAAGTATTTTATAAAGCTCGGATTTGGTCATGCCTCTATCCTTTGCCGCTGCCTTTATGGCATCCATACGTGCCATCCCCTCGCCCTCGTAGTGGGCAACGTGCTCTACAGGGGTGAGGGTAAGGAGGGCGGACGTGCCGCCTATAGCATCGGGCGTGATGCCTGCCTCGTTGCATCCCTCTATAACCAATACGTACTCGCCGCGCGGTGCGTTGGCGGCGTAATATTCGCTTGCCGCGCCGAGGGTGGTGCGCATTACGTCCTCGTTCAGCTTTGTAAGCTCACGCGCAAGCGACACCCTGCGAGAGCCGCCGAGCGTATCGGTAAGATCTGCAAGCGTATCGCAAAGCTTATGGGGTGCTTCATATAGGATAACGGTATATTTTTCGTTTTTGATCTCCGAGAGCAGCTCTGCCCTCTCCTTTTTTTGTACGGGCAGGAAGCCTATAAATACGAACCTGCGCGTTGAGAGCGCGGAAAGCGCAAGGGCGGATACCGCCGCGCAAGCACCCGGGACTACCGATACGGGAATACCGGCTTCGGAGGCAAGGCGCACAAGATCCTCGCCGGGATCGCTGATAGCGGGCATACCTGCATCGGTTATAAGCGCGCAGCTTTCACCCGAAAGAAGGCGCGAGGCGATGCGCTCGCCTGCGGAGCGCTTATTATGCTCGTGATAGCTTACAAGCTCGTTTTTTATACCGAGACAGTTAAGAAGCTTCAAGCTGTTGCGCGTATCCTCTGCGGCTATAAAATCCACCTCGGAGAGCACCTTGATCGCGCGCTCTGAGATATCTGCAAGGTTGCCTATCGGCGTTGCAACAAGGTAGAGCGTGCCGTTTTCTATTTTATTTTTCTCCATTTCGCACACTCCTTCTTATTTGCCCTTGAATTTTTCGGGAAAGCTACCGTTTTCCATTACGTAATCCATATCCGCGCTATACGTTTTACCGTCCTCACGGTAGATGATAAACGGGGGCGTTACGCGCATACCGCAGCCGCCGCCTGCCCTACCTGCGATAAGCACCATTGCAGGCTCACGCTCTGCCGTGGCGTGCACAAGGGTAAGACGCTTTGGCTCTATGCGGCAGGAGCGCATTGCCGTGATAAGATCGGCAAGCCTATCCGCACGGTAAACGGCATAAAATGCACCGCCGAATTTAAGCGAGCGTGCCGCGCACGCCACAAAATCTGTTATATCACCCGCTATTTCGTGCCGCGCTATGTTTTTTTCGGTGCTTACGTTTTCCCTGCCCGATGCGGCGCGCATATAGGGGGGATTTGAAAAAACAACGTCATACGACTGCCGCGGTGTGAAATCGCGCACGTCACACTCCGAAACGGAAAGCACGTCCGAGAGCGAATTGAGCTCTGCATTGCGGCGCGTAAGGCAGGCATATATCGGCTGCAGCTCAAGCGCCTCAACACGTGAGAGCTTTCCGCGCGTTACTGCAAGCATTGAGATTATACCCGTGCCCGAGCCAAGCTCCAAGCCGATGCCGCCGCGCGACTCTATATATCCCGCGAGCAAAAGCGCATCCGTGCCAAACGCAAGCCCGCTTGATCTTTGTATCAGACGAAGCTTATCGTTTACCTCATCTATACGCTCGTTTTCATAAAGCTGTACCATACTTCACCTCTAAAAAGAATATGAGGCTGTCTTGGACCAAAACGGCAGACAGCCCCAACAGAGTATTTATAAACTCTAAATTATTCCTCAGCGGGTGCTCCAACAGGGCAAGCATCTGCGCAAGAACCGCAGCTTACGCACTCGGAAGCGTTGATTACGTATACGCCGTCACCCTCGGAAATGCAACCGGTGGGGCAAGCATCTGCGCAAGCGCCGCAAGCGATGCACTCATCAGAAATCTTGTATGCCATAGTATGATACCTCCATTTAAATTTGGCTGATATTATTGTAATATACTTTTAGAGAAAAATCAAGGGTTTTTTGAAAAAATAACCGATGCTTTTAATTTTTGTAAGGTTTGCACTAATTTAGTGCTTTATTTTTTAATCCTCGGGGATCTCGTCGCCCTCGTCATCGGCATCCTGCTTCTGCTTTGAGCGCTTGGGGAGCTTAAGTATCTTTACGTCCTTAACCGAGTAAAGCTTGGGTGCATCCTTCTCGTTATCGTTAAGCCTTACGCGTACCTCTGATGCAAGGGGCTTGATCTCGACAACAACGCCCTCGCCGTCCGGTGTGGAAACCACAGTGCCCTGCGGCGGTGTTACCTTTAAAAGCGACTCATACGTTTCGTGCTCATAGCGTAAGCAGCACATAAGCCTGCCGCAAGCGCCCGAGCCCTTTTGAGAATTGAGGGAGAAATTCTGCTCCTTTGCCATTTTGATGCTTACCTGCACAAAGTCTGTAAGGAAGCCTGCGCAGCAGTATTTTCTGCCGCAAACGCCGATGCCGCCCATAAGCTTTGCCGCATCTCTTATACCGATCTGGCGCAGCTCTATTCTTGTGCGGAAGGTTGCCGCAAGGTCCTTTACAAGCTCTCTGAAATCCACACGGGATTCACAGGTGAAGTAGAATATAAGCTTTGAATTGTCAAAGGTGTACTCCGTGCCTACAAGACGCATACCGAGACCGTGCGCGGCGATCTTGCGCTTACAGATAAGCGCAGCCTCCATCTCCATCTCGTGATTCTTTGCATCGCGCAAAAGGTCCTCTTTGGTTGCACGGCGCGTTATCTGCTTTAAGGGGGAAACGACCTCGCTTTGGCTTACGGTCTTGTTCTCTATTTTTACCGTACCCATTTCGGTGCCCCTTGCGGTATCAACTATAACGTGCTCGCCGGCGCAAAAATGCTCTCCGCCCGGTGCGAAATAATATATCTTTCCTGCCTCGCGGAAGCTTACGCCCACTATCTCAACCGTTTGTGCCTCTTTTGGCTCTACGGCTTCGTTATTAACGGGCTCGGTCGTAATATCGTTTTTATTGCTCATTTATTTTCCTTTCTCCGCCTCCTTGATAGCTACCGCTATATCGGTAAGCAGGGGCGAGATCAATACGTTTTTATCAAGATCCTCTATTGCACGTGCGAAGACGTCATATATCGCGGTAAGCCTTTGCGCGCTTATGGGTGAGGCTGCCTCGCGGCATTCATCAACGCTGATAAAGAAGCGCGGTGCCATATTCTCACACTTTTTTGAAATAAGCATATCGGAAATAGCCGTTACGGTATCCTCAAGAAGGATGCGCAGATCAGCCCTTTTATCGGGAAGCGCCGTAACCGCCGAATATATTTTTGAAAACGGAGCTTTTCCCGGCATAGCAAGCACAAGCGCCATAACGCGCGCCCTTCTTTGCTCCGATTCCGCTATCTGCCGCTCGTCTAACCCTACAAGCGCGTTGCCTATAACGCCGCCCGAGGATAGGATAACCGAGCGCAGCTTATCAGGGTCTGACTTGCGAAGGGCGCGTGCGCCCTCGGAAAGGCGGCACACAAGCTCCTCTTCCCTATCGGGATCGAATATTTCGGTCTGTATCAGCTGTGTGCGGCTTTTTATTGTAGAAAGAATACTGTCTGTATTTGCTGCTATAAGGAAAATGTGCACGTCACTCGGCGGCTCCTCAAGCACCTTAAGCAGCGCGTTCTGCGCCTGCGGCGTAAGCGCCTCTGCCTCACTTATGATATACACCTTTTTCTCTGCCTCGGTAGCGGATAAAAACATTTCCTCACGGAATGCGCGCACCTCGTCTGCACCGATGGTAGCCTTTCCCTGCTCTCTTTTCAGGTATGAGAGGTCCGGGAAATTACCCGAATATATTCTGCGGCAATTGCGGCAATCACCGCAAGGAAGCGGCAATGAGCCATTATTCTTATTCTCGCAAGAAAGCGCCGCGGTAAGCTCCATGGCAAGAGTATGCCTTCCCGAGCCCTTTGGTCCTACTATAAGCAGCGCGTGTGAAAGCGTATCAGAAAGCACGGCGTGCGATAGCATTGCAACCGATCTTTCGTTGCCGAAAAGCCTTTTAAAGCTGCTTCTCATATAGCCGTACCTCCGTTTTGTAATAATTCTCTTAATATTGTAACATTTATTTATAAAAAAGTCAAGGGCAAATCTAAATGCCCTTGACTCGTATAGGATTTTAAATTACCACAGCGTGGGAACACCGTTTACGTAGTGCCAGAAGTTACCCGCCTCAGTGGGGGCTGATTCGGAATAATAGTAATGCTCGGAGTCTTTCATAAACTGATTATAGCCGATTTGCAATATCGGTGTGTCAACAACGGTCGATTGAATATCAATCTTATGCTTTTCATAGACGGTACACTGATAATAAACAGCGAAGTTTCCGTTGTCACCGTTTGAATTAACGGTGATCTTTTTTACGTCCTTACCAATTATAATCGACTGCAGAGCTTTACAATCATCTAAGGTAACCTCCATCTCCTTAATGCCTGACGGCACAACTATAGAGGTAACGTTACTTAAGTATGAATATATTGCAAGGTTTAAATACGTTACAGATCCGTCATTTGGAATTACAGCATTTTTACCTATCGCAATTATCCGCGAGCTCTCCCTGCTTATAAGGCAATTATCGCGCACGTAGAAATGCTCGTTTTCCGGGCTTATCGAAAGCACAAGCTCATCCATTCCGCGTAGTGCAAGGCTACCGATATTGCGAAGGCTTTTACCGAGGTAAAGGGACTTTACGTTATCGGTATTAAGGAGCATTCTTCCCATGATAAACACGGTGTCATCGTGGAGGGCAATTTCATCGCCGTTTATATAGCTTACCGCCACAAGATACGGCTTTTGTGTACTACCGAGATAGTTTATACCGCCATATTCATTAAATCTTAATGCCGTGCAACCCTCAAAGGATCTCCAATGTATCGCTGTAATATTTTCCGATACAAAAACGTTTTCGAGCGCGGTACAATCAACGAAAGCGCATTCTTCAATTGTTTCAACACCGCCCATACGTACGGTCTTTAGGTTGTAACACCCTGAAAATGCATCTTTGCCTATGTATTTTACACTATCGGGAATCTTCAACTCCTCTATCAACGCACCCCAAAAAGCACCATTACCTATGTTAACAAGCTTATCGTTAAATACAACAGTCTTTATAGGGGATCCCATAAATACATCCGCACTCAGCTCATAAAGATTTGCAGGCAGTGTCACGCTTTCAAGATATGTGTCTCCAAATGCAAATTCACCTATAACCTCTATCGTGTCGGGCAGATATATCTCGGTTAATGACGTTCCAACAAACGCCCATTTGCCGATAATCTTTAATTCGGCTGGCAGGGTTACACAGACAAGATCGTAGCAATCTTTAAATGCATAATCTCCTATTTTAATAACGCTATCCGGAATAACAATTTCTTCTATAGACGTTTCGATAAAGGCAGCCTCCCCTATCTCAACAACCGGGAGCTGCTGATAGGTTGACGGAATATGAATTTTATTCAAAAGACAGCTTCCTATTCCCGTTACGATATAACCGGTTTTATCATCATTTAAAGCAAATTCAAGCGTTGCACTAACGTAATCTATGCCGCATAGAGCACAAGCTCCGCCTTCCTCCGGTACAACGTGGTCGTGTGAAAGCTCACCGCCTACCGCACCGCAAACGCTGCATCTTCCCTGTTCTACACAGGTAGCACCTACATAGTTGTGATCAGCGAGGTCACCACCCTTAACACCACAAACAGTACATGCTCCCTGCTCTGTACAAGTGGCTCCCGCAAATTTATGTATATTTGTAACGTCATTGCCTATTTCACCGCAAATGCTGCATCTACCGGGTGTAATACAGGTTGCACCTACAAATTTATGTGCAATCCGATCTTCTCCGATAGCGCCGCATACGGTACATTTACCGGGAGCGGTGCAGGTTGCTGCTGTGAAGCTATGACCTATCTTTTTTTGATACTCAACACCGCACACCGAGCAGATAGCCGGCTCTGTACAGGTTGCCTTACCGCCGGAATGTGCTCCGCTCTGCTCCGTATAATTACAGCCCTCTCTTTGGCATTTGTATATATGCATTGAAGCATTGGAGGTATATGCCATATCATGCCCCTGCTCGGTGCAAATATCCATAGCCTCGGGTGGAGTATCGTTGCTTGGCTGACATGCTGAAAGACATATGCAAATCAGAACTAAAGAGAATAGGAAACAAATCTTTTTCATTTCTTAACTCCGTATACTATGTTTGATCAAAAACTTCTATTGTTATTCGAGCTTCAACTATCTCGGTCTCTGTAACAGCATTCCATTTCACAAATAGAACGATATATAACGAATCAACACCATTTGGAACAACATATTCTGCTATATCACCATTTTCATGTATAACCAAAGCATTATACAAATACGGAGATGATGGATCTATGAGGTATGCATAAACGTAACCATTGGTTTCAAGCTCCATTCTTACAACCTTATTGCCAGCCGTTTCATCTCCACCGTCTAAATCTTCAAGTATCCAAACCTTAGCAGGTGTAGAAGAATCAAACGTTTCGTAGTTTGAATAAAAGTTTGCTATTTGGTAATAAGAACCGATAGGCGCATCGTTTTCAAAATATCCGTCCGCCAGTGTTAAAGAAAGACGCACACTCGTTGCACTGCGCAATTTTACTTTAAGATGATAAACTGCCTCTGTCATATTATATTGTAAGAATGAATTAGCACCGTAACCAGCACCAACGCATCCATTACTGTTGTTTGTTAATACGTTTCGCCTACTATCACACAGCTGAATCTCGGCGCCACTATTCACGTTGGATATCCCAAATGTCTGAATAATATACCATCCGGGTTGATGTATGTATATAGGGATATAATACGACCTTCTTGCTTGAAAACCATCTAGATAAACCTCATAATAGTCATCGTCATCTGACAATACTATGCTTTCATTCGGTTGAAGAATATCGTCCGTATTAAAATCAGCACTTGCCGGCATTGCAAAAATCGAAAAAGCCGATATGATAACTGCCATAATAATTGTTAAACTAAAAACTGCTTTTTTCATTTTACTACTCCTTTTCTATTGTATGAAAATGTTTACTTTTGATCATCGACCGCTTTTATGCTCCATTTTTTGCGGTGCGGAGCTTAAATAGCGACGTAGGAGTATATCTCCTTTACAGCGTTTTTTTGTTCTCATATATCCACCCTAAAAGCACAATTATAAAAAGGCGCAGACCGAGGGCATTTGCCCGACACGGT
>JAZRLU010000333.1:0-1809 GCA_045647045.1 Eubacteriales bacterium | reverse complement strand
ACATGGCTACGATCCGACTTTATTGCCCGAAATACGGTAGATATCTACGTTGATGATCTGCGATGCACGTGCAGGATCTTTATATGACGCCTCAAGATTTATTGCCGCAGGTGCGTGAAGAGAGCCGCCGCGCACGCCACCGTCTATAATGACCTCAAGGTCACCGTTTACATAGAACAGTCCCCTACCCTCGGGAGATGCGTAAAGCTCTGCATCCTCAACAAGCACGGTTACCGTGGACGGTGCCCTGCCGGCAAGGTGGAAAACGTTACGCCCGGTATCACCCGTTTCCTTGGGATAAAGGCGAGAGCCGCGGAAATCTATTGTGAAATCGTGATAAACGTTGACAGTATCGCCGGTTTCACCCGCGATACCCGTTTTGCCCGATGCATAATCCAATTTTGAAAGCGCGTACGTTTCGGGTAAAAACTCAAACACGTCACCCTCGCGGATATTATCAAAGGCATAAAACTGCTCGCGGTAATCTATAGTACCGTCCGTATGGTGGATGCGCCAAAGATATTTTGAAGTATCAACGGTTTCATTCCCAAGCTCATCCGTTAACATATACTCAGGCAGGTTTGAATACCCAACGTCAAGCTCTATACTACTCTCTGCAGATACCATAACGGCACCTACGGCAAGCGCAAGCATAAATACAAGCGCGGAGCACAGGATCGCAAGCCATCTTTTTTTCATATCTTAATTCCCTTCGGAAATAATCGTTTTATTTATTTTAACATATTCGCCCGCCTTTTTCAATATTTCCGCTGTTTATTTAATAAAATTGTGAGTATTGTACACGTGCGCGCTTTTTTATTTGACCGCAGCTGCGCCTGCGCGGGCGTTTATTTGGTGAAAATGCTATCTTTGGGTGCAAGGCGGCGCTTTGTACGGCGCGCAAGGGCGCCGAAAAAAATGCGTGCTTTACCAAAGCGAATTTTAAACAAAATATAAAGAAAATGTGAAAATATATTGATTTTTGCCGACGGTTGTGTTATATTAAGGTATCCTAAAAAAATTAAAAAAGGAGAACCAAATGAGAAACAAGTTAGACTCTTTCTTTAAGATCTCCGAGCGCGGCTCAAGCATCAAAACGGAGATCGTAGCGGGCCTTACGACGTTCTTTGCAATGGCTTACATTGTCGTAACGAACCCCAACCAGGTTGTTGGCTTCACCTTCGGTGGACAGTTTGACACGATCTGGAACGCGGTTTACATCGCATCCATACTCGCTGCAGTTATCGGAACTCTGCTTTACGCATTCTATGCAAAACTCCCCTTCGCTCAGGCTTGCGGTATGGGACTTAACTCCTTCTTCTTCGTAGCATTTATCGTGCCCACCTTTACGAACCCCGAGACGAGCGCGATACAGGGATACAGAGAAGGTCTTTGCGTAATCCTTCTTTCCGGTGTGATATTCCTTGTGCTTTCCATTACCGGCGCAAGAGAGTACATCGCAAAGTCTCTTCCCGATTGCCTTAAGAAGGCAATCCCCGCAGGTATCGGTCTTTTCATCGCCTTTATCGGCTTCAAGAACGTTGGCATCATTCAGGCTAACCAGTACACCTTCGTTCAGTTCTTTGATTTCCACGGCGCTGTAGCAGGCAAGACCTTCTTTGAGGCCTTCACGGCTATCATCCCCGTAATCCTTGCTCTTGTTGGCTTTATCGCTATCGGCGTGCTTGAGAAAAGAAACGTTAAGGGCTCGATAATCATCGTTATCGGTGCTGTTACCGTGCTTTACTACCTCTGCACATGGCAGCTTCCCTCCTTCGATCTCGGTCAGGTCGGTCAGTCCTTCAAGGA
>JAZRLU010000332.1:0-3599 GCA_045647045.1 Eubacteriales bacterium | reverse complement strand
CCGAGCGTATAACGCTTGATCTTATATGTAAGAAATACGGCTATTGCAAGAATTATATCAATATGCTTTTTAAGCGCGAGCTTGGATTTACCGTGCACGATTATCTTACGGAAAAGCGTATCCTTGCGGTAAAGGGACTTTTAATGACCTCTAACCTTTCGCTTGAAGAGATCGCCGTGCAAACGGGGTTTGAGACGTATATAAACCTATACAAGGCATTTTATAAGCGCGCTGGCGTTTCCCCGGGGGAATTCAGGCGCAGATTTACGGGATCGTAAAACAGAACAAGGGCAGGATCGCCGATCGGCGTCCTGCCCTTTTAATATAAAACGTAAGCTTTAATAGCTCTTTTGCAATATCAGCTCTCGCTCTCTTGCTTTTCTCTCTCAAACTGTGCCAAAAGATCGGCGTAGATTATATCCGTTCGTCTGATTGCCGAATCGTAGCAAAGGTGGTAGCTGGAATCGTAATACTCCTCCTTCGGGAATCTGCATTGCTGCGGGTCGGAGATAACGGGGCAATTTAATCTTTGATTTGCCTTCTTAAGATATGCCGCGATGTTTTCCGCGGTGGACTGAGTACCCGTTCCGTCACATATGGGGGCACAGGAGAAGTAGTAGGTTATACCTAAGCCGTTAAGATGCGAGATAAGGCTGTTGATCGTATTTATTTTCTGATCGCTCAGGGTGCTTTCCTTTACGTTCTGGCTTGCGAAGTTGGGGTTTGCGGAAGGGCTTCTCTTACCCGAAAGATCGCAATAGCGAGGGGTAAGCGAGGTCATCTTCGTTTCGTACGTCTGAGGCTTACCCGCATATCTTGCATCGCTTGCGGTATTGTATTCGGACATTGCAACGAAGAAGTTATTGTATCTTGTAAAGTCGATGTACCTGTAAATGTTATAGCATGTAACGGTTGCGCGGAATACTCGCCATTCAAACTTAACGCCGCCCATCTGGTTTGCGCCGTACTCGGGTACGTTGACGATAAGATCTCCCTCTCGCATATAGTGCGAAAGTCCTTCCATATAAAGAACGCCGAGACCGCCTGCGTTTGTGCCTGCGTTAAGCACGCGGTATTTGTAATCAAGCTTACCCTCAAGGTATTCTGCCTTGATACCGTGTAAGCAGCTCGATCCGCCAACGAACATCATAATAGGTCTTTCGTCATCACCGCGCTGAAGAATGGTTTCAAGGCGGTAGCCCACGTTTTCCGCATGAGTTACGTGATAGGGATCAATAGATGCGTTAAGGCGCAGATTTTTGGGCGTATAGATAGCATATCCGGTTGAGGTTTGCGTTACGAAAATCTCGTTGGGGATAGAGGTAAAGGCATCGGTAATATAAAGCGTTTCAAACTGCTTGCAGTTGATAAAGGCATTCTTGTCCGCCGCTACCACGGAGGAGGGAATTACAAGTGTTGTAAAGTTTCTGCCGCGTACGCTGTCCGCCTTGATCTTAGTAACGGGCAAGCCCTTGATCTTTGCAGGGATTGAAAGCACCTCATCGTCGGAAATATATCCGGTGATGGTAACCGAGTTTCCTGAAATTTCGTAGGTAAAGAAGTCCTCATCCGTCCACTTTGACCACTGTGCGTAAAGGGTGAGCACGTTACCCTCGCTCGGAAGCTGTATAAGACCGCCGGGGGTATGCGCCTCTCCCGTTCCGTCCTGATTTTCGGTATACTCAAGCAGCGTGTATCCCTCTCTTACTATAGTACCGTTATCCGCGATAAGATTGGGGCACAGATGATTTCCCGGCTTAAACTGCGTAAGGATAACCGTGCTGCCGTCTGCCGTTGTTCCGCCGTTGAGATCGTATTTGATTATGGTATAGCCCTCTTCAAGGAAGTTGGGGTAAAGAACGATATCGCTTACAACGTTAAGAGAGTAGCTCGGTGCATACGAAAGCACCTTGCCGCCGTCTACGATAGAGGCACCGTCACTCCAGCCGATGAAGGTTTGACCTGCAGCAGGTGTAGCGGTTACCGATATAAGTGTGTTTTCAAGCACCGCGCCGGTGTTCACGGAGTGCTCTACCGTGCCGATAGAGGCACCTGGGTATACCACGCCGAAGTTAAACATTGCGGCGATGCACTTGCTTGTAAGCTTAACGGTGATACTTGACGTGGGTGCGCTTACCTTTACCTTACCGTTAAGGTAGCTTGCGATATCCGAATCAAGCGAATCAAAAACGTAATTGTTATCGAATATAACCTCAAACTCAACGTCACGGCCGGGCTCAACTCTTACGGATGATTCCGAAAGTATAGCACAGTATTCGTCCGCAACAAGCGTTACGGTTATGTCCCGCGCTCCTTCGTTATCGGAAGCATCGTAGTCCATAGCGGGGTTATCCTGATTTGTCGGTCCGACGTCACCCCTTGTGAAAATAAAGAATCCGCCGATGCAAAGTCCGACTATAAGTATTATAAAAATGGCGATCGTAATTGCTTTCGTCATAAGCGCCTCCGTATACTTTATCATTCTAATAGTACCACAAGGCGGGCTAATAATCAATGATTTGCGGGCAAAAAAAGAATTTTTGTTCAAACTGTACGGCTTTGCAAAATATTTTATGTCTATAATTAACATCGAACCGACCCCACAATGCTTGACATAGCGCGAAAAATGTTTTATAATGTCAATGTGAAATTTGAGAAAGGAGGAATTTTATGGTATTAACAGGTTATATCGGTGCGCTTGCTTACGGCGTTATCTGCCTTTTAGCTTCGATGATTGCATATAAGCTCGGTATGCCGAAAAAGTATACTCGCAAGATAGTTCATGTTCTTGTTGGCGCAGAGTGGTTTATTCTTTATCATACCGTAGGGATAAGCCTGCATTTCATAGCCGTGTGCCTTATCTTCACCGCGCTTGTGTGGGTATCGTATGCAAAAAGCCTTATGCCAATGATCTCCTCCGAAAATGACAATGCGCCGGGCACGGTTTATTACTGTATTTCAATGACCGTTATGGCGGTGGTGTCGTACTTTCTCCCCACGTTTGCATTGCCGTTTGGCGTTGCGGTGCTGTGCACCTCTGTGGGAGACGGATTTGCTTGCGTTATCGGCAGCTCTGTCAAGCGTGCAAATCCCAAGATCTATCAAAATAAAACGCTTGTCGGTACTGTCTCGTCATTCGTATTCTCCTTTGCCTCGGTAGCGGTGTTTGCGCACGCATACGGTATGCCCATCTCGGTGCTTGATGCGGCTTTTGTTGCCGCCTTTGCCTCGGGACTTGAGCTTATAACGGGGCGTGGGCTTGACAATATAACGATACCGCTTTGCTCGGCGGCGTTTGCCTGGTTCCTCGCCTATACGGATATCGCATACGGCTACGTTATACCTATACTTCTTACCCCCTTTGTTATTGCATTTGCACTCGGTGCGGGAATACTCACACCGCGCGCTGTAATATTTGCCGTTCTTGCCGATATAGCGGTTTCGGTATCACTCGGTAATTTCGGCTTTACTCTTTTGCTTGCCTTTTTGCTCTTAAGCGTTCTTATAGATAAGATAAAGAAGCACAGAACGGCAGGGGAGGACGGTATTTCCGAAAAGGGTGACTGCCGTGACGGAATGCAGGTAATGGCAAATGCCAT
>JAZRLU010000331.1:0-2327 GCA_045647045.1 Eubacteriales bacterium | reverse complement strand
ACTCCTTGGCTCACAGAACGACATGGCTACGATCCGACTTGTATCTTGAAAACGTTACCAAGCTCGTTGGATCAAGCTTCATTTCCGTAAGAAGTGACTACGGCGGAACCTTCCGCGGCGATATAATCATTATCGACTGTGAGCTTATGGGCGCAAACGGCTACAACTCCTGGAGAACTCAGTACAATCCCTCATCCAAGGCAAGCACCGGCTACGTTATCAACGTAGGCTACAAGACCTCCAACACCAACAAATATTGGGATTGGGACTTCGGCTACGATTGCTATATGCCTCAGAACATCGTTGTTGAGAACTTCAAGAGCGGAACTGCGCAGACCTATCTTCTTCCCTCATTCCCCGATGAGGTATTCAGAAAAGAGAATCCTCTTCATAAGACCGAGAGCATCACGTTTATCAACATGGATCCCATCCCTGTTTGTGCAACCCCCAACCTCGGTGAGATGAGCAGCATTCCCGTAATAAGAACAAACGAGTCTTACAAAAAGGACGAGCAATAAAAAATGCGAGGTATGGGTCACACCATACCTCGTTTAGTAGATTTCGGGAGAAGACGTATGACTAAAAATGCAACAAAAATATTTACTTTTTTAATACTTTTGCTTCTTGCTTCACTGTTACTGATCTCCTGTAACGGTGATACGCAGGACGGTACTCCCGATGCCGATCTTCCCGATGACGGCAGCACCGATAACGGTGGCACCGAAGACGGCAGCACCGATAACGGAAGCACCGATAACGGTGACGGTAGCGAGCAGATCGATTGGGACAACCTTCCTATGAAGGGCCTTGCACTTATATACAACGGTAAGGCAAGATTCCGTGTGGTTTATGCCACGGAATCCGGCTCAACCGCCATAAGAGAGGCAAACAACTTCGTTGAGCGCCTTCGCGAGCTGGGTGTTGACGTTGCCGATCCGGTAGCGGATACCGATGCAAGCAGCGTAAGTGATTGCGAGATCATCATAGGTGCAAGCGTAAGAAACAGGATAAAGGAGCTTACGGTAAGCGATAAGTACCTCGGCCCGGACGGCAGGACCATCAAGGTCTTTGGTAACAGTGTGGTTGTTGCGGGAGGAAACTCAGATCAGCTTAAATCGGTAGTAAGCCGCTTTGTATCCACGGTGCTCGGTATAAAATCAAGCACCAAAAAGCTTGATTCCGTAGCCATAGATGAAAATCTTTTTGAAGAGTCGCTTACGGAATACTCCATAACGTCGGTTCGTATCGGAAACGTGGATCTTAGCGAGTACGTTATTATTGAGGATATATCCGAGTACGAGGGCGACGAGCCTTACTTTGAAGAGCTGCGCGATTTCCGTGACGATCTTTATTCCAATACAGGTATATGGCTTGAATACGGTAAGCTCGGTATGATCGATACGTATGAGCACAAGATCGTGCTTCGCTATACGCAAAACGTAGCGACCGATAGAGGCTTTACCGCGTACGTTAACGGCGGTGATCTTTATATAGAGTGCTCCTATGCAAACGCCTTTGACAGGCTTTATACAAAGGTTATCGGCGATCTTATCTTTGATAAGACGGGTGACGTTGTGATCTCCGCCTCCCTTGAGCGCACAGAGGATGCCGCATATGCCTATTACGAGGATTTCGGCGCTGTGGGTGACGGCTTTACCAACGATTATCAGGCAATATACGATACTCACGTTTACGCAAATCAGGGCGGCCAGAAGGTGCTTGGAAACCCCAATGCCGTTTACTATATTCACGATATTCCGAAATCGGTATCCGTTAAGACCGACGTTGATTTCCGCGGTGCAACCTTCCGTGTTAACGACGTGGGTGACGATGCGCATACCAACAGAAGCAACGTGCTCTTTACTCTTTCAAGAGAATACGCTTCGGTAACCTATAACGAGGCGAAGATCGACGAGCTGATGGGCGAGGATCTTACGCTGAAATTCGGTGATACGTCCATTCCTTGGCTTGCACCCTACCTTAAGGCAAAGAGCCTTGTGGTGGTTACCAACTCAAAGCATAAGGATTTCGTAAGATTCGGTGCTAACCAAAACTCCGGCAGCTCAAGGCACGATCTGTTTATTGTAAATGAGGACGGCACACTTGAGGAGGATAACACGGTTTGCTTTGACTTTGACGAAATAACGCAGATAGTTATCTACCGTGTGGACGATACTCCCATAACCGTTGAAAACGGTAACTTTATCAATATTTGCTGCAGGGTGGTTGCAGCAAGCGAGTTCAAAAACGATTATCTTTCCTATAAGCGCGGATTTGCCTTTAACAGAGCAAACTCCACCGTGCGCAACATCAAGCACACCATAGAG
>JAZRLU010000330.1:0-10951 GCA_045647045.1 Eubacteriales bacterium | reverse complement strand
TCGAAGCGCGTCTATCTGACGAGATCGACATTTTTACGAAGCTTTCATTCGGTTTGCGGATGCACTCCGATGGAATATCTGAATCAATACCGAGTGCAAAAAGCAATAGAATTATTGGAATTAACTACGATGTCTAAAACTGAGGTAGCGCATGCTTGCGGATTTTACGATCTGTCTCATATGGAAAGAAGTATCAAAAAGCTGAAAAGATAACATCGTTTTCGAATATTTTAAAGCCATGAAAAAGGAGAGAAATCTGCGATAAAAATCACAAATATCTCCCCTGCAAAGGCGTGGCAAAGGTTCATTTCCGCTCCCTCGCCCCCAAATGCCGTTTGGCATCTTTTTATTTTCACTAAAATCCGAATTTCAAAAAAGTGAGGAAAACGGCGAAAAGCTACCTTACCTTTTCACTATTCACTTTTACCTATTACTTTCCAAAAACCTCTCGGACGAATTTAGTGAAAAGTGAAAAGTGAAGAGTGAAAAAGTAAAAACCTTCCCGAACTTCGTCAGAGAAGGTTTTTGAGGCGTGTTGACAAAAAAGATGCCACTATATTTTCATCAATACGTATCAATGTTTGAGCATTTTGTTGTTATAAAATCAAGAAAATCCTTGTACTGCTCTTTTGATTCAAAGCAACACAACGGCAATATATATGACATTACATTATTCGTATGGATATATATAACCTTGTCGGCAATAACACTCACTCTTTCAACCGCGGAATATTTTTGCTCTGATTTGTTATCGGGAGTAATTTCAATAAAGCTTTCGTCGTAAAATTCCATCTCGGAAACAGGAGAATATCCCATTTTTCCTTTTGACTTGAGGGATTTTATAGTACCTTTTAATATCCAAGCAAAAAACGGATTTAAGAGCAATTCAAACAATATAAGTACAAGGGCATATGGGATTATGCCAAGCCAAGCATCCGCGGAAAATCCACCTTCGAATAAAGAAAAAAATGAAAAAGCAGAAAACAGGATCGCTATTAAAACCCGAAAGTTCATCATTTGCTTTTTTCCGTATGGAGATTTGATCATCCAAAAAATATTATAATCAAGGTAATCCTTGTCATTTAAATTGATGTGAAATTTAAAACTCATCATTGCACCGCCTTTCTGGGTTTATTATAGCACACTTTGGAGTATTTTTCAACACCAAAAATAAAAACGCTTTCGCCACCGCGAAAAGCTACCTTACCTATTCACTATTCACTATTACCTATTACCTCCCAAAAACCTTCTCGGACGAATTTAGTGAAAAGTGAAGAGTGAAGAGTGAAAAAGTAAAAACCTTCCCGAACTTCGTCCGAGAAGGTTTTTGGAGGTGCCACCCAGATTTGAACTGGGGATAGAGGTGTTGCAGACCTTTGCCTTACCACTTGGCTATGGCACCGTATTCAATTTAACGCCTATATATTATAACAAACGGATATGGGTTTGTCAAGCCCTTTTTACAAAATTATTGCACAATATTTTTCGTCAGGTTTTATTGGGTATATCAGCGCTCCCAAGGTTGACAACGGTTGGATTTTTGTGCTAAAATGGTTTCGCGAGGTAGGGTAAAGATCCTTCCTTCGTATGATGCGATAGGGCAGACATAATCGATGCTGCTTTAGAACAAAAGAGTTTACACTAAAATAAAGATATATCACGTAAGGAGATAAATATGACTAACGTAACGGTAGATTTTGCAACAAGGATCGGTAAAATGAAGCCGATGCACAGCACCAATAACGGCCCCGTGTATAAATTTGCGGCTGATCAGCGAGTAACAAATCTTGATGCCTTCCGCGAAGCGGGTATTCCGTATGCAAGAAATCACGATGCTGCATTTTTTGCTACGTATGGCGGTGAGCATATCGTTGACGTTAATTTTATTTTCAGAGATTTTGATGCAGATCCTTATGATCCCGCATCATACGATTTCGTTCTTACGGATGAATACTTCCGTGTTATAGAGCTTTCGGGTGCAAAGGTGTTTTACCGCCTCGGCTCGAAAATAGAGCATTGGAAGAAAAAATACAACACGCTCCCCCCTCGTGATTTCAAAAAGTGGGCAGTCATATGCGAGCATATCATCAAGCATTATTGCTATGGCTGGGCAGATGGCTTCCATATGGATATAGAGTATTGGGAAATATGGAACGAGCCCGATCTTGATGCGGATGATAGCCCGAACAAGCGCTGCTGGGGCGGAACCGCAAAGCAGTTCTACGAGCTTTTCAGGATAGCGCTTGATCATCTTAAAACGACCTTCCCCGAGCTTAAGATAGGCGGCCCTGCGATAGCGCACGTTGGTAACGGCAACTGGCTTCGCGGTCTTATTGCCTCTCTTGGAGATATAAAGCCCGACTTTATTTCTTGGCACGTGTACGGTGCAACCGTAGAAAAGGTGCGCGATCAGATACGCAAGGTTCGTGCGATCTTGGATGAAAACGGACTTCAAAACTGCGAGAGCATTCTTAACGAGTGGAACTACGTTACAGGTTGGGGCGGAGATGATTGGATATATTCGCTTAAGCAGATGAAAAACCACAAGGGCGCGGCATTTATCGCTGCAACAATGCTTATGAGCCAAAGCGAGGCGCTTGATAATCTTATGTATTACGATGCACGCCCGGGCGGTATGAACGGAATGTTCTGCACCGATATGATAAGCATCATACTTAAGGGCTACTATCCCTTCTATATGTTCAATAAGCTTTACAGGCTTGGCGACTCCGTATCTTCATCGGTTGACGGCGCAGACGACGTATGGGTTTGCGGCGCAAAGGGAAACGGTAAGGGCGTTATGGTAACGTACTATAACAATGACGATAACTGCCCGACCAAAAAGGTTAAGGTAACGTTCAAGAACGTTGATAACAAAAACGGCGTATGCCTCAAGTATTACCTGCACGATAAGGATCACGACTGTGCCTTGATGCGCGAGGAGATCTTCACGGCAGGAGAGTTTTCCGCATACGTAGATATGCCTCTTTACTCAACGTATCTTTTCGAAATAGAAGCGCTTTAATAACAAAAAGGGCTGCCCCGTGTTAAAAACGGGATAGCCTTTTTGCTTTTTGCGGATTTATTACTGCTTTTCGCGGCCGCTTTCGCATTCGCTTACCCACACGCCGTGCTTGTTACAAAATGCAAATGCACGTATTACGTGCTCGTTTGGCGCAAGCTTAAAGCGTGCAACGGCATTTTCAGCCTTTGGTAACAGCTTTCTGTAACTGCCGTCATTGGTAACAAGGCATACCCAGCTGATGTGATGCTCCTTGTCCATTGGGTGCATATTGTCCTCAGTACCAACGCGCACGGTTACCTCAGAGCCGCTTATGCTTATACTCGGAGTATGCTTTTCGTGCCCCTCTGTGCTCTTGGGAACAACCTCTGCCATAGGGCGCGAGCAGCATTGCATAGCCCTGCCGCTGAAATTCACCGTTGCAACAAGATTGCCGCATTCATTACATTCAAAGTGCTTCATACCTATCTCCTTTTTCGTTTTATCCTGCCGTTATTGTAGCCGAAAAAACACCTCTTAATTCATAGATCGCGGCACCCGTGTGAAAAAATAAGCTCAAAACTAAATCAAAAACGGCAGGAGCGCCTAAAGCGGAGCTTCTGCCGTTTATTGGTGCAAAACAAAGCTTGGTATGAGTGCTTAGTTTTGTAAATGATATTCAGATATTACTTTGTGGTGCTGTAGTGGATGTTAAGACTGTCGCTTGTAAACAGATCAAAGATCGTTACGTCACCCGAGGTGTAATTGATGACCGTACCGTCGCACCATATAGCGCCGATGCCTGCAGCGATAAGTGCCTCTATATCACTCTTGTTTTCTTCTTCGGTGATAAAGCAATGCGCGGTTTCAACCGCGATTTCGGCGCAGGATTTTGTTTTTGAATGGAATACCATCATATCGCTTGCATTAAGGGGCTGACCTGTGGTACGGTCGATGTATCCGTGCGTTACGTCACCGTTTGAGTATTCGCAAAGGAACTGCTTATCTACGCTATTCATAGCAAAGGTCTTGTACGTTACCGTGCTGATAGCACCCTTGTAGCTTACCGAAGCCGCAAGATAAACGCTATTGCGGAAAAGATCGTAAAGACCGAAGGTGTAATCCTCGTCATCCGTGTCAAGATTTCTTGTAAAACCGCTATAGGATGCTATGGTACCGTTGGTATATCCGTCAAAGGATAGACTGTTTGCGATACTGTCAACAATAAATGCATCGCGCATCCAACCGAAATCAAGATAGTTCTGCGTGCCTATATCGTCAAGAAGCGCGTGATATTCCGCAGAAAGGTAGAGCACTACTGTATTGTCCTGCGTAAGATCGTAGTATATATTGCTTCTGTTTGCCGCCAAAGCAGCAATGCTTTCGCACACACGTGCCTCATCCTCGTTCTTGGTAGGATCAACAGCTACTGCAGCCGAGGGGGAGATCGCAGAAAATACGTTTCTGTATCTTTCGTATACGGGACCTAAAAATACCGAACGTGTGCTATCTGCCTGCACAAGCTCAAGCGCGCGGTAAAGCTCCTCCGATACCGTTATCGGTACGCCTACGGATCTGTTGAGAGCACTAAGTCCTACTATACCCTCGTTTTCATCATCAATTTCCTCCGATGAGAAGGTAGCGTATGCACGCTTAAGTGCTTCACTGTATGCACGTGAGAGCGCGTTTACGTCCGTTTCATCGGTTACGTCATATTCAAATATAAAAAGCTTTGATATAGATTCATCAACGTCCGTTGCGGTTATCTGCTGCCATCCCGACTTGCCGGTTTTATCCTTGTTTACCAAAATAACGGTAACGGTTATTGCCGCGGCAATAACAAGCAGGGCGGCTATAGCGATAATAAGCGTGCGTTTGTTTATAAGCTTTTTCTTTTTCGGTGTTACTTTTTTTCTTGTTTTTCTCTTTTTTGAACTCATTTTATTTTCCCATTTTTTGATAAGATACTGTATATTATAATGCTTTACGTGCAATTTGTCAACCGCGCGCGTAAAATAAATTAAAAAAGTAAAAAAGGGGTTGATATTACCTTGAATTTAGTATATACTAAAAGCAATAAAAGTAAAGGCCGTGCATATGGAAGATAAAAAATGCATAGACGTAAAGGAATATCCGGTTAAATATCCCGTAAAGGAAAAGGCGTACGTTATTGCGCCGCATAACGGTATTCCATTTATAAGCGCCGCCGTTGGTATCACGTATCCCAATCCCGATTATTCGGTAAACCGTATGTCGCATACGATAAATCTTTTCGAGTTTGTTGTTGCAGGATGCGGCGAGGTAATGATAAACGGCGAGTGGAAAAGAGTTTCGGCAGGGGAGATGTATATTTTGCCTGCGGGTATCGAGCACAATTACAGATCAATACGTAACGATCCTTGGGAAAAGATGTGGGTAAACTACGATGCGCCGTACGTTCCCGCACTCCTGAAATCATACGGCGTTGGTAACGGTATATACCGTGCCGAGTCCTGCAGGGTGTATTTTGAGGAGCTTATACGTCTTACAAAATCATCGGACGTAACCGAAAACAGCGCGTTTCTTGTTGCAGATAAGATACATAAGATAATACGTGCGGCGGCAATGGCGAACGAGACCGCACCCGCGGATGATTACGGCATCCGCAGAATGATATCGGGGTACGTGTATAAAAAGCTTAATCTTGATGAGCTTGCAGATGCCCTGCATATGTCTAAAACCAACGTGATACGTATCTTCAAAAAGGTTTACGGGCAAACACCGTACGACTATCTTTTGAACGAGAAGATCAGAAACGCAAGGATATTGCTTTCGGAAACCACCCTTACCGTGAGGGAGATAGCGGATAAGCTTGCAATATCGGACGAGCATTATTTTTCAACGGTATTTTATAAAAAGGTCGGTGTAAGACCGCGCGAATACAGAAAAAGAGAAAAAGAGGATTCTTATGACACTTGATGAGATCAAAATGCGTATGTGGTCGGGTAAGGTTTATTACCCGAGCGGAGATGAGCTTATGGCAGAGCAGGCACAGGCTCTTGAAAAGCAATACGATTATAATATGACAAGACCGAGCGAGCAGCAAAAAAGGCAAGAGCTGCTCAAAGAGATGTTTGCCGAGATCGGCACGGGGTGCTATATAGAGCCCCCGCTGCACGCTAACTGGGCAGGTAAGCACGTGCATTTCGGAAACAACGTATATGCTAATTTTAATCTTACCCTTGTAGACGATGCACATATATACGTTGGAGACGGTACGATGTTTGCCCCCAACGTTGTTGTTGCAACCGGTGCACATCCTATCGATCCTACCCTCAGGGCGGGTGCTTATCAGTACAATCTTGAGGTGCATATCGGTAAAAACTGCTGGATAGGCGCAGGCTCTGTAATATTGCCCGGCGTTACTATCGGTGACAATACGGTTATCGGCGCAGGCAGCGTTGTAACAAAGGATATCCCTGCAAACGTTGTTGCGGTAGGCAACCCGTGCAGAGTTATGCGCGAGATCGGCGAGCACGATAAAAAGTATTATTACCGTGACAGGCTCATTGATTACGAAAATCTTTAAGAGGTGAATATGGAAAGCATAAGAAGCTTATACAAGATAGGAAGGGGCCCCTCGTCCTCCCACACTATGGGACCGGAGCGCGCCTGCAACGTAATGAAGGAAAGATATCCCGAGGCGGCACGCTTCGAGGTTACTCTTTTTGGCTCGCTTGCCCTCACGGGCATAGGTCACGGCACAGACGTTATCGTTAAAGAAACGCTTGCCCCCACCCCGTGTACGATATTTATGGATGAAACGACTCCTACCCCCGTACATCCCAACACTATGGACGTTGTTGCATATTCGGACAGCGCCGAAATCGGCAGAGTAAGATTTTACTCTATCGGCGGCGGATCTATTGAAATAGAGGGTGAAGGAAAGGCGGCATCCATGCCGGACGTATATCCGCTTTCCACCTTTACCGAAATAGCCGAGGAATGTAAGCGCAGAAATATACGCCTTTATCAGTACGTTATCGAGTGCGAGGGTGAAGGGATATACGATTATCTCGATGAGGTATGGGATACCATGAAAAATTCCATACACGAGGGCTTGTGCGCAAGCGGAACCCTTCCCGGTGGGCTTAATACCGAGCGCAAGGCGCGCGTGCTGTTTGAGAAGAACCATATAGACGAATCTGCGCAAACAAGGGAAAACCGCCTTGTTTCTGCATACGCCTTTGCGGTTTCGGAGCAGAATGCGGGCGGCGGAAGAATAGTAACCGCGCCTACCTGCGGCTCTTGCGGCGTTTTGCCGTCCGTGCTTAAGTATATGCAGGATTCGAAGGGATTTTCCGATAGGCAGATATACCACGCCCTTGCAACCGCGGCGCTGATAGGAAACCTTATACGCACTAATGCCTCTATAAGCGGCGCGGAATGCGGCTGCCAAGCGGAGATAGGCTCGGCTTGCTCTATGGCTGCTGCGGCACTTGCAGAGCTTTTCGGCATGGGGCTCGGTCAGATAGAATATGCGGCAGAGGTTGCTATGGAGCACCACCTCGGTCTTACCTGCGACCCCATCTGCGGACTTGTGCAGATACCCTGCATCGAGCGTAATGCCGTTGCGGCTATGCGTGCGATCAATGCGCTTTCGCTTGCAAACTTCCTTTCGGAATCGCGCAAGATAACCTTTGACCTTATTGTGAAAACCATGTATAACACCGGTTGCGATCTTCCGCTCGGATACAGAGAAACCTCTGTTGGCGGTCTTGCTAAATACTATCCTATGACGGCATCAGAGGATAATCAGTAACAAAAACAGCTTAGGGCAGGACACGTGTCAAGCCGCTGTCGTGAAATGGAGTAAAATATGAAAATAGGAATACAGACAGGTGATGTAGTAAGAGATTACGGAATAGAGCGCGGATATCAAATGATAAGCGAAGCCGGCTTTGAATGCCTTGATCTCAATCTTGATCATATGCTTGATCCCAAGCATATTTATAACGGCACGTATCGCGGTGCATCTCCTATGGAGGAGGGGCTTAGCGCGGTGCTGCTGATATATGCAAAGGAGCTTGATGCTATAAAGAAATACGGTCTTTCCGTATCTCAGGTTCACGCTCCGTTTCCGTCCTACGCATCGGGAAACGAGGATTCGCTCAACTATATGATAGAGCTTTTAAAAACGTCGATCCGATTTACCGATGCCATAGGTGCAAAGAACCTTGTTGTTCACGGTATATCGCGCAACGTGCACGAAAAAAACGACAGTCAGGATAGAATAGATGAGCTGAACTTTAAGCTCTATTCGTCCCTTATACCCACCCTGCGCGAGTGCAACGTTACCGTTTGCCTTGAAAATCTGCCCACTTGGTATACAGACGGAAAGGGCTTCCGTATGATATACGAGGGCCACTGCTGCAATCCTTACGACGCCGTAGCCGAGATCGATATGCTGAACGATATCGCAGGTAAGGAATGCTTTGGTCTTTGCCTTGATACGGGGCATTTGAATATAACGAGAACGCCCGTAAATAATTACGTATCGGTGCTTGGCAACCGTATCAAGTGCCTGCATATCCACGATAACAACGGTATGGATGATAGCCATATGGCACCTTATACAGGTTCTGTCCGCTGGGAGGATTACATATCCGCTCTTCGCGCTATCGGCTATAGCGGGGATCTTTCGTTTGAGACCTTCAGGCAAACCACGAAGTCCGTTATGCCCGAGCCGCTCGTTTTACCGTGGCTTAGGCTTATGGCGCAAGAGGCAGACTATTTCAGAAGAGAAATAACCAAATAAAAAATGAGGTCGCAGGGCAAAATTCGTGCGACCTCATTTTTGTGCTGCGCTATCTATAACGGAAAATTTCCGAGCCGTAAGAAATTTTGGGTTGATGACCTATCATTTCTTTCGCTTGATCAAAAAAAGCGTTGCGGTTTGATCCGCAACGCTTTATTGCTTTGTTAACTTATATTCTCTCGCGGTTTTCGCGGGTGATCTTCTCAATGAACTCGTCAAGAGTCATCGTAGTGGTCTCGGCGGTATCGCGGTTACGTACGGAAACGGTACCGTTTTCAGCCTCCTGCTGACCGATGATTACCATGTAGGGAACTCTGCCAACAACCTGTGCCTCGCGGATCATATAGCCGATCTTTTCGTTTCTCTCGTCAAGCTCGCATCTGATCTTCGCAGCACGGAGTGCCTCGTATACCTTGTGTCCGTGCTCGGAAGCCTTCTCGGAAACAAGAAGCACCTTTGCCTGAACGGGTGCAAGCCAAAGCGGGAACTTACCTGCGTAGTGCTCGGTAAGGATACCGATGAAGCGCTCGATAGAGCCGTAGCAAACTCTGTGTATCATAATGGGGCGCTGCTTTTCATTGTTCTCGTCGGTGTACTCAAGCTCGAAGTTGAGGGGAAGCTGGAAGTCAAGCTGGATAGTACCGCACTGCCAGGTTCTGCCGATAGTGTCCTCAAGGTGGAAGTCGATCTTAGGACCGTAGAACGCACCGTCACCCTCGTTTACGGTGTAGGGCATTCCAAGCTTGTCAAGCGCTGCCTTAAGTCCGTTGGTTGCTGCCTCCCAATCCTCGTCACTACCCATGCTGTTCTCGGGTCTTGTGGAAAGCTCGATGGTGTACTTGAAGCCGAACTTGGTGTAAACCTCGTTGATAAGGTCTACTACCGCAATGATCTCATCGGTGATCTGCTCGCGGCGCATAAATACGTGTGCATCGTCCTGAGTGAAGCAACGTACTCGGAACAAGCCGTGAAGCGCACCCTTAAGCTCGTGGCGGTGAACGATACCAAGCTCGCCAACTCTCATAGGAAGCTCGCGGTAGCTGTGGGGCTGGTTGCGGTAAACAAGAACTCCGCCGGGGCAGTTCATAGGCTTAACGCAGAAGGTCTCCTCGTCGATCTCGGTGGAATACATATTATCCTTGTAGTGATCCCAGTGTCCGCTCGTTTCCCAAAGGGCACGGTTCATAATAAGGGGAGTGGAAACCTCTACGTAGTTCTCACGGGTATGGATCTCGCGCCAGTACTCGATAAGCGCGTTCTTAAGCATCATTCCCTTGGGAAGGAAGAAGGGGAAGCCGGGAGCCTCGTCACGGAACATAAACAGTCCCATTTCCTTACCGATCCTTCTGTGGTCGCGCTTCTCAGCCTCTTCAAGAAGCTTAAGGTAATCGTCAAGCTCCTGCTGAGTCTTGAACGCCGTTCCCTTAACACGGGTAAGCATCTTGTTGTTCTTATCGTTCTTCCAGTATGCACCGGAAACGCCCATGATCTTGAAAGCCTTAAGTGCCTTTGTGTAGCAAAGGTGAGGGCCTGTACACATATCAACGTACTCGCCCTGAGTGAAGAAACTGATCTCGGCATCGGGAGCAAGGTCGCCTATATGCTCAACCTTGTACTTCTCGCCGCGGGACTGCATAAGTGCGATAGCTTCCTCACGGGGGAGAATGGAGGGGCGGATCGGAATGTTCTCCTTGCAAATTCTCTTCATCTCTGCCTCGATCTTTGCAAGATCATCCTCGGTGATCATCTTGTCGCCAAGATCCACGTCGTAATAAAAGCCCTTTTCATTTGCGGGGCCGTATGCAAAGTCTGCATCGGGCCAAAGTCTCTTTATGGCCTGAGCCATAATGTGTGCTGCGGTGTGGCGGAGTATGTGGAGCTCCTCCTCGGGAGCACACTCGCCAACAGTACCGTTTGCGTAAATTACCTTCATTGTTTTTATCTCCTGTTATTTAATATACCGTGTAGTGTATCCGCAAAAAAAGAAAAAGCCCCGATAGTCACAAATGACTATCAAGGGTGCATAGCACGGTTCCACCTCGATCTTTACTCTGCGGATAAATCCATCTCTTAACGCGAGGGTACGGCATTGCTTGTTACCGCAATGCAGCTCGGGAGAAGTCGGATCGTAGCCATGTCGTTCTGTGAGCCAA
>JAZRLU010000329.1:0-1167 GCA_045647045.1 Eubacteriales bacterium | reverse complement strand
AATTTCGCTATTATAAGGATGCGGCGCTTACGTCACCTGCAACGGATCTTACCGCCCCCGGGGAGTATTACGCGGTAGCATCGGTTGCCGAGGGTAAAAACTATCTTTCGCTTACCTCGTCACCCATACCGTTTTCCGTGGTTGCCATAGTGCCGGTGGGTATAGAGGCAGACCTTTTTTCTGCCGAAGCGGTCGCAATGTCGCAGATAGACGTCTCGCTTATGCGCGTTATGCTTGTCAATAACGACGGCAGCCGCGATCTTATCCCCACGGAGGATATTACAGTTCGCTATCAGAACGGAAACTGTCTTACCGCGCTTGATAGCGCGATCTGTGTGAGCGCGTGCGGCTACGAGCTTACCGTGCCCGTCTCCGTGCGCCGTGCAAGATACGATACCTCGGGTGTGCGCTGGATAAATAATCACCACACCTACACGGGAGATGTGCTTTATGCAGAGCTTGAAGGCTTGCCGGAGGGTGTTACGCTCAAAAAATATCTCTTTAACAGCGCAAGCGAGGTGGGCAGCTATAAGCTTGCGTGCGAGGTGGAGTATGACAGTATAAATTACTATCCCCCCGAGATCCCCGAGGCTTGGCTTGTTATAAAGCCGCTATCAGTGCCCCTGCCCACGGTGGAGGATCTTATATACAACGGCACGGAGCAGGCGGCATCGGTAGCCCCCTCGCCCTTCTATACCGTCAGCGTTGAGAGCGGCACACACGTTGGCGAGTATCGCGTGGTGCTTACCCTTACCGATACGCACAATTACGCCTTCGCGGGCGGTACGGGTGAGATCATCTACCGTATATTGCCGCGTAAAATAACCGTAACCGTTGACCGCGGCGGCGGTGGCTACACCGTAACGGAGGGCTCGCTTTGCGAGGGTGACTCGCTTGGCGAGGAATATTACAGCGAGGGCGGCTCCGTTTATCTCCGTGCCGCAAACCCAAACTACGAGGTAAGCGTTATCGCAGGCGAGGGCAGGGATCTCTTTTACCTTTGGCTTGTGCTTGCCCTTGTTTTTCTTCTTTGCCTGCTTGTTGCATACGTGCTTATATTCCGCCGCGATAAGCTTGCCCTATATTTTGCCCCCGAGGATAGCCCCCAAGGCGAAAATGCGCCGCACGCCGCGGTGGTAGGAAACGTTATCCCCGCCGTGCTCGATA
>JAZRLU010000328.1:0-1784 GCA_045647045.1 Eubacteriales bacterium | reverse complement strand
AGCGCTTGTTACCAACCTTAAGCCCGTAAAGCTTTGCGGCACCGATTCCTACGGTATGATACTTGCATCGGGTGAGGAGGACGTTAAGGTAGTGTTCCTCGATCCCTCTGCAAATAACGGAGACAGAATACATTGATAACTTATTTTGATTCACACGCGCATTACTACGATTCGCGTTTTGAAGAGGAGCAGGAGGGCGGTGCGGATGCACTGCTCTCCCGTCTTCTGTCCGAGAGCGTATCGCATATTGTAAACGTTGGTACTGCGCCCGATACCTGCGCCCTTGCCGTTATGCAGGCAAAAAGGTATAAAAATATGTACACCGCGCTTGGAATACACCCCTCCGATGCGCGCCTTGTAGAAAATATGGATGCCGCGATAGCAGACGTATATTCGCTTATCAAAAATGCGGACAGTAAGTGCGTAGCCCTCGGTGAGATAGGTCTTGATTACCACTATCCCGATACAGACCGTGAAATGCAGCACAGATTTTTCCGTGCGCAAATGGAGCTTGCAAGGGAGCTTGATATCCCTGTTGTTATACACGACAGAGACTCGCATGAGGACGTTATGCGTGTAATACGCGAATATCGCGGCGTGCGCGGTATTTTGCACAGCTTTTCGGGCTCGGCAGAGATGGCACGCGAGCTTGTTTCTATGGATTATATGATATCCTTCTCGGGCACGCTTACCTTTACAAATGCGCGCCGTCCCAAGGAGGTTGCCGCCATCCTTCCGCACGCCTCTGTGCTTATCGAGACCGATGCGCCATATCTTGCACCGCATCCCTTGCGCGGCACTCTTAACCATTCGGGCAATCTTGAGTACACAAACCGCACCCTTGCCGCTATTTTCGGTATGGATGAGGCAGAGTGTGCCGCCCTTACCACGGAAAATGCAAAGAGGATATTCAGGCTATGAGTACGTCTAAAAATGAAAAGGTCCGCGCCCAAACGGTGGTCTATACCGTAGGAAACGGACTTTACGTAAATATAACAAATGCTTGCACCAACAGGTGCGATTTCTGCATCCGCAATAACGGTGACGGTGCATACGGCTCGGATAGCCTTTGGCTTATGCGTGAGCCTACGCTTGACGAGATAACCGCAGCGATAGCCGCAAACGATCCCACGCGCTACAGTGAGGTGGTATTCTGCGGCTATGGCGAGCCCACCTGCCGCCTTGACGTGCTTATCGCGGCGGCGCGCTATATAAAAAGCACCTATCCCACCGTGCCCGTGCGCCTTAACACAAACGGGCAGGCGGATCTTATCGCAGGTAAGAGCACCGCAAGCCTTTTTAGGGGGCTTTTTGACGTAATATCGATAAGCCTTAACGCCCCCGATAGCGAGGGGTACGACGCGGTATGCCACAGCGTATACGGCAAGGCGGCATTCGGTGCTGTGCTTGATTTCGCACGCGCGGTAAAGGAATACGTGCCGGAGTGCGTATTTTCGGTTGTAGGCGATTTCCTTACCGGAGAGCAGATATCGGCATCCGAGCGTGTTGCGGCAGAGTGCGGCATAGCTCTGCGCGTCAGAAAATATATCGCTCCTTAAGCTCGTAATCCGCACGCCTGAACGCGGCGTTAAACATCGTAAGATAGCGGATATCAAGCTTATCAATATCAATAAATACTCCCGCAAAGCCAAGCTCGGCAAGTGATACGAGCTTGGCTTTTATATATTCAAGAGAGGGGAAGGTTACGGAAAGATCCTCGCACCTGCCTCTCTTGTATATTCGGCAATCTGCATGCATAAACAGCCCCTCGCTACGTCTGAGCG
>JAZRLU010000327.1:0-4868 GCA_045647045.1 Eubacteriales bacterium | reverse complement strand
TACGGTCTTTCCTCCGTGCGCTTCATCTGCGGTACACAGTCTGTGCACAAGAAGCTTGAAGAGGCGGTAAGCAGCTTCCTCGGCACGGATGATACTATCCTTTATTCCTCTTGCTTCGATGCAAACGGCGGTCTTTTTGAAACCCTCCTTACTGCAGAGGATGCCGTTATATCCGACGAGCTTAACCACGCAAGTATAATTGACGGTATCCGTCTTTGCAAGGCACAGCGTTTCCGCTATAAGAACAACGATATGCAGGATCTGCGCGCAAAGCTTGAAGAGGCAAAGGGCGCACGCATCAAGCTTATCGCTACAGACGGCGTATTCTCTATGGACGGTCTTGTTGCCAATCTTAAAGAGATCTGCGATCTTGCAGACGAGTATGATGCGCTTGTTATGGTAGACGATAGCCACGCCGCAGGCTTTATGGGTAAAACGGGCAGAGGCACGGCAGAGCATTGCGGTGTTCTTGGCAGAGTTGATATTATTACGGGTACGTTCGGTAAGGCACTCGGCGGTGCTTCGGGCGGCTTTACCTCGGGCAGACGTGAGATCATCGACCTTCTCCGTCAGCGCTCACGCCCCTATCTGTTCTCCAACACTCTTGCACCCGCAGTTGCCGCAGGCTCTATTAAGGTGCTGGAGCTTATATCCAACGATACGTCCCGCCGCGATAAGCTTTTTGCAAATACAAAGCTCTTTGCAGAAAAGATTAAGGAGATAGGTCTTGACGTTATAGACGGCGGTACACCTATCATTCCCGTTATGCTTTATGACGAGCACGTGGCAGGCGAAATGGCAAAGCGTATGATGGCAAAGGGCGTTTACGTTGTAGCCTTCTCCTATCCCGTAGTACCTAAGGGTAAGGCAAGAATAAGAACCCAGCTTTCCGCCGCACTTTCCGAGGAAGATATCCTTTATATCGTTAAGTGCTTTGCAGAGGTAAAAGCCGAAATGGGTCTCTAAGGGGCTTCCACATTTGGGCATAACCGAATAAAAAACGAAAGAGGAATTATGATTTACATAGTTCCTCTTTTCTGCTTGTATCTAATCAATGATTTTAAGGTTGAAAACCTGCGGTTTTCTTCGGTTTTATATAACCTCGCTTGCGATATCTGTAATTCCGAGATCCCAGAACAGGCGGGAGAGCACGTATTTATCGCGGATATCTGCGCTGTAGATAAAGGCGTTCAGTGTGTCCTCGCGCGTAAGACCGAGGTAGGAGTAGTCCTCCTCAAGCCCAAGGCGGGAGAACAGGGCGGTAAGCTCTTCTACGCTTGGGATCTCCTCGCGCGCGATGGCAATTATCTTATCAAAGGAGTCGATGATCCTATCAAGCCTCTTGGCGTGCTCCACCTTGTCAAATTTACCCTCCGTAGCTTCAAGCGCGATCATAGCATCAGCGCCCTTGCCAAGAAGGCGGCGCAGCTCTTCACTGCGGTGTGCGTAGTTGAAATCTGCGGCATGCTTAAGCGCCGCCTCGCGGCTTGGTACAACGCTTGCAAGGCGCTCGTAAAGCTTTGCCGAGATAAGCGTTGCAATGCCGCACTGTATGCCGTGGAAATCGGCAGGAGTGCCGAACTCCTCGTTCCTCATATCTATGATATGAGATATGTAATGCTCCAGCCCGGAGGCAGGGCGCGATACGCCCGCATAATTCATTGCAACAGAGCTTATGCAAAGCGCATCAAATGCGTTTTGTACGCATTCATCATCCGCCGCAAGGAGCCCCTCTATATTGTCCGTGCATTTTTTAAGAGCACCGCGCACAAGGTCTGCAATGCGCTCGCAATAATATTCTCCCGTTATAAGGTTGGCAATGCGCCACTCGCATATGCTCACGTACTTTGCAAGCATATCACCGATGCCCGATACCGCCATTCTCGTGGGTGCGGTCTTAAGCACGTCAACGTCTCCTACAACGATATCGGCATTATGAGAGGGCAGAGATTTTTTCAGCCCACCGATCACAACAGACGAGGTCTTTGATGCATATCCGTCCATAGACGGTGCGGTAGCGATTATGATATAGGGCAGGGAATAGTGCTGCGATACAAGCTTTGATATATCGTTGATAACGCCCGAGCCAACGGCAATTACAATGTCGCAGCCCTCGCCTATGCCCGACGTGGCAAGCTCTATCGCTTCCTCGTTCGGCAAAGGAGAGGTGGGGAACATAAACATATCATACTCTATACCGTTAGCAATAAGCACGGATTCAAGGCGCGCGCCTGCCACAGTATGTGTGTTTTCATCGCATATGATATAAGGGCGTGTGCCGCCAAGCTGCTTGCAATAGTCGGCAATATTATATAAAATACCCTTGCCCGAATAAATTTTACCGTCAAACGCGTGGCACTTGCCGCAAGAGCATTTACCCTCAACGCTTTTCATAAGATCTAACATAAGATATCCTTTCTGCTTTCGCTCCGATCGTCAGTCGCGCAGTGCGGCAACAAGCGCGCCCACGCCGTCGATTATAAGCACGATTCCGATAACGATGAAAAATCCGTCGATCATCACCCATCTGCATATGATAAGTGCAATACCGAGAAGCACCGTAAGCACGGCGTAGATGATACCTATCGCGCTGTTTACGTTAAGCGCCGATATAAGCTGCATAACACCGCGGATTATCGAGAGCACACCGCAGACGATAAGTATTATTTCAACGAAAAGCCATCCGCCGAGTATGATGATCGCGCCTGCCGCAAGCCTGATCACACCAACGGTGTAATTCTTGTTTACAAGTGCTATGATACCTACAACGATAAAGTATACGCCCGCAGCGGTAAGAAGCCAGCCAAGCACCTCGCCCTTGAAAATACAAAGAAGAATGCCGAGTGCTGCGTAAATTATGCCATTCAAAACAGCGGAGGAATTGTTGTTTGTCATACGTGATCTCCTTTTGTAAAAAAATAACCTTCGATTTTTTGATCTACTGTCCTTCACAATCAATAATTGTACCACCGCATACCGCTTTTGTCAACTCTTTTTCTGCAAAACCGTAAAATGTACGTGCATATATGCGTATAAAATTCGGCTTTTTTGCGAATTACAAAAAATATTAAAAATTATTAAAAAATGTTAACATTTAAGCATTGACAATAAAGATTTGATTTGATAAAATATTAGCGTAGGGTATTACGGTCATTTAATGCCGCATTTTTATTTCGGGTTGGTGTAATGAAGAATTTTTTGATAAGAAATAAAAAAGCGTTGATATATTTTGCGCTCATAATAGCGTTTGTAATAACGCTCTCCATAGTCTCGGTATTCGTGCTTAAGGCTATCGGCGTTATTTACGTAGACGGAGAAGAGATCACCTTCAACGTAGAGCTTTTTGATGACTTTAAGTCATCTTGGTACGGCTGGATAATCTTTATTGTTCTGCAAACCGTTCTCAGTATGCTTTTGTGTATCGTTCCCGGCGCTTCTATGGCGTTTATTATGCTTTCAAAATCGCTTTATTCTGTGCCTTGGCAGGCGTTTTTGCTCTCGTTCGTAAGCGTTATGATCGCGAGCATGGTAATGTATGCCACCGGTAGATTCGGTGGATATAAAATATGCTCCTTCCTTCTTGGTGAGGAGGATTGTGAAAAATCTTTGGGGCTTCTCCGTAATAAGGGTACTATATTTTTCCCCATTATGATGATGTTCCCCATATTTCCCGACGATGCGCTCGTTATGATAGCGGGCACAACGCGTATGTCACTTAAGTGGTTTATCCCCTCTATCGTTATCGGCAGGGGCTTGGGTATTGCCGCGATCGTATTCGGTCTTTCCATTACGGATTACTTTACAACTCCGCTTCATTGGATAATATTTATCGTTATCTGCCTTGCACTTGTTATTGCGATATTCTCGCTTGCAAACAGATTCAATAAGTTTATGGATAAGCACCGCCACGCGCATGACGGTAATGCGCCCGAGATAAAGATAGTACAGCCCGAGGAAAAGGGCGATACCGCGCAGGAGGACAGCACCGCTGCAGCCGTATCTGAGGATAGCGCGGATCACAATTGATCGCGCTCGGCTAAAAATTAAACTGTGGCTATGCCATAAAAACAAAGAGAGAATGCGATGGCAATGCCCTTCATTCTCTCTTTATGCTTTTTAACACATTTTGACAGGAGGGTATATTATGAAAAAAACTGTAGCTTTATTGATCGTTCTTCTTATATTTTCGCTATCCCTTTTTGGCTGTAACACGGAAGGTGAAGCGCCCGATAACGGCGCAAGCACCGAAAACGGTGAAAACGGTGATAACCTAACGCCAAATGAAAATGAGCCGCACAGTCATTCTTTAATTTACGTATATCCCAAGGCTGCTACCTGCACCGAGGACGGTATTGCAGAGCATTGGATATGCACCGAATGCGGTAAAGCGTTTTCTAACCCCTCACGCGGCACCGAGATCGCACAAACCGTGATCCCGGCAAAGCACACGTTTTCTGCAGATTGGAGCTATGACGGTGAGCATCATTGGCGTGAGTCTACCTGCGGTCATAGTGAGATCACGGGCTACGGCGAGCATAAGTTTTATATCGATAAATGCACCGTATGCCACCTTCCCAACGCGGCAGAAACGGATGGAATGATCTATTCGCTTAACCCCGACGGTGCCTCGTATACCCTTACGGGTAGCGGCGGAATACCCAATACGGTCATAATTATTCCCGCATACTATAACGGGCTTCCCGTTACCGCGATAGGTGAGGAGGCCTTTCGTGATCATAACATTGGAAGCATTACTATTCCCGATACGGTTGTTACAATAGGCGGCAGCGCCTTTACAAGCTGCAAATATCTTAACAGCGTTACACTTAGTACCTCGCTTAAAACTATAGGCAGGTAAGTCGGATCGT
>JAZRLU010000326.1:0-3611 GCA_045647045.1 Eubacteriales bacterium | reverse complement strand
AGGATAAAGGATAAATTCGGCTGTAAGGTACGCTCTGTTGAGCTTAATACCCCTCAGCGCTGTGCCTCACATATTGCTTCCCTTACTGATATTACCGAATCGTTCGGAGTAGGATCTTTTGCAGTCGAAAGCGCCGTAAGTGGTTCAAGTGCCGTTATGGCAGGAATCGTACGAACCTCCGACGCTCCTTACACCACTGAATATAAAACGTTTGATATAAAGACCATTGCAAATATGGTAAAGTCTGTTCCGAATGAATATATAAATTCTGACGGAAACGGAATTACCGAGGCGGGACTTACCTACCTGCGTCCGCTTATCGTTGGTGAAACAAAACCGACCTTCGAATGCGGAATTCCCATGCATTACATATTTCCAAAAATTTAAACGGGGTTTGACAATATGAAATTTGTATATGACCACGATTTTCACATTCATTCTGAGCTTTCAAGCTGTTCAAACGATCCTGAACAGACTCCCGAAAGACTCTTACAGTACGCAAAGGATAACGGTCTTAAAAAGATCGTTATCACCGATCATTTTTGGGATGATCGTGTACCGGGCGCATCAAATTGGTATAAGCCTCAGAATTTAGATCACATAAAAGCTGCTCTTCCCTTACCTCAGGCTGACGGCATTGAATTTCTTTTCGGATGCGAGACCGATTACGATAAATTCTGCACCGTCGGTGTTGCAAAGGAAACGCTTGATGAGTTTTCATTTATTATTATACCCACAACGCACATGCATATGGTAGGATTTACGATCTCGGAAGAAGATGCAAGCTCCAATGAAGCGAGAGCAAGGCTCTGGATATCAAGGCTTGATAATCTATTTGCAAAGGATCTGCCGTTCCGTAAAATCGGAATAGCACATCTCACCTGCAGTCTTTTTAACAATAAATCCCGTGAAGACTATCTTGCCACCTTAAATCTTATTCCCGATACAGAGCTTGAGCGGGTTTTCAAAAAAGCCGCCGAGCTTGGTGTTGGAATTGAGCTTAATTCCTTTGATATGCGCTTTAGCGAAAGCGAGGCAGAGTGCGTGCTTCGCCCCTTTGAAATAGCGAAGGCGTGCGGATGCAAATTCTATCTTGGAAGCGATGCGCATCATCCGAAGGATCTTGATGCGGCAAAGGCTGTATTTGAAAGAGCGGTAGATTATCTTGAGCTCAAAGAAAGCGATAAATTTTACATAGGAAAATAAAAAATACCGACCCAAAGCGGTCGGGGAAAAGGTGAATATATGGAAGGCTACAAAAAAGAATTTATACAGTTTCTTGAGAAGGCAGGCGTTTTGAAGTTTGGAGATTTCACCGCAAAGAGCGGAAGAAAGATTCCCTACTTTATCAACGCAGGTATGATCAAGACCGGTGACGATATCGCAAAGCTTGGCGAATTTTACGCAAAGGCTTACAACGATAAGCTCGGCGCAAAGCCCTCCGTGCTTTACGGCCCTGCATACAAGGGTATTTCCCTTGCGGTATCCGCAGCGGTTGCGCTTTCCAAGAACGGACTTAACGTTCCCTTCTTCTTCAACAGAAAGGAAGTTAAGGATCACGGCGAGGGCGGCGTTTTCGTAGGCTACGTTCCCACAGCAGGCGAGAACATCGTTATTATTGAGGACGTTATTACCGCAGGCACCGCTATCCGCGAGAGCATGGAGATCCTTTCCCACCTTGAGGGCACAAAGGTTATGGCAACCTTCATTATGGTTGACAGAAAGGAAAAGGGCCAGAGCGAAAAGGGCGCTATGGCAGAGATCGAGGAGCAGTTCGGCTTCCCCGTATACTCCATAGTTGACGTTTACGATATCATTGAGTACCTTGAGGAGGATGCTGCAAACGAGGAAAACGTAGCACGTATCCGCAAGTATCTTGAGGTTTACGGTGCAAAGGCATAAGATATGAGAAGTCTTATTGATATTACCGATTTCAGCTGTGAGGAGCTTTATGCCCTTATAGACGTAGCAAAGGATATCATAGCAAACCCCGGCAAGTACAGCGATGCCTGCCGCGGCAAGAAGCTTGCAACTCTGTTCTTCGAGCCCTCTACAAGAACGCGCCTTAGCTTTGAGGCGGCTATGCTTGAGCTTGGCGGCAGCGTTATAGGCTTTTCCGAGGCAAGCAGCTCATCCGCCGCAAAGGGTGAGAGCGTATCCGATACGGCTAAAATGATAAGCTGCTACGCAGATATTATGGCTATGCGCCATCCCAAGGAGGGCGCGCCCTACGTTGCATCAAGGGCGGCATCCATACCCGTTATCAATGCAGGTGACGGAAGCCATTGCCACCCCACGCAAACGCTTGCGGATCTTCTTACGATCTCTATGGAAAAGGGTAGACTTTCTAACCTTACCGTAGGCTTCTGCGGAGATCTTAAGTACGGCAGAACCGTGCATTCACTTATAAATGCACTCTCCCGTGAAAGCGGCATCCGCCTTGTTCTTATCTCCCCCGAGGAGCTTAAGCTGCCGAACTTCGTTAAGGAAGAAACGGTAGAAAGATGCGGTATGGAATACACGGAGACCGCCTCGCTTGAGGATGCTATCCCCGAGCTTGATATCCTTTATATGACACGTATTCAAAGAGAGCGCTTTACAGATCCCGAGCAATACGAAAGGCTTAAAAACTCCTACGTGCTTGATACAGAGAAGATGGCGCTTGCAAAGCCCGATATGAAGGTGCTTCATCCCCTCCCCCGCGTTAACGAGATAAGCGTTAAGGTTGACGAGGACGAGAGGGCGTGCTACTTTAAGCAGGCACTTTACGGAAAGTATATGCGTATGGCGCTTATACTTAAGCTTCTCTCGGAAGCCGACACACCTAAGGTAACGGAAGCCTTTGATACCGATGAATATATTAAGGAAGGTATCACCTGCAAAAATGCGCGCTGCATAAGCCACACAGAGCAGGAGCTGCCACAGATCTTTAAGATCACAGATAAAAGCAACGCCATATGCAGATGCGTATGGTGCGAGGAAAAAACAAGTTTTGCCGAATAAAAGAAAGGACGAAGAAAATGGCTAAGTTTATAAATGAACCCTCACATACCTTTAACGAATATCTTCTTATTCCCGGCTACAGCTCCGCAGAGTGTGTACCCGCAAACGTAAGCCTCAAAACGCCCCTTGTTAAGTTCAAGCGCGGCGAGAAGAGTGCTATTGAAATGAACATCCCCATGGTATCTGCTATAATGCAGGCGGTATCGGGTGAAAAGCTTGCAGTGGCTCTCGCAAAGGAGGGCGGCGTATCCTTCATCTACGGCTCACAGAGCATTGAGGATGAGGCAGCTATGGTAAGACGTGCAAAGAATACCAAGGCAGGCTTTGTTATCAGCGACTCCAATATTACCCCCGATGCTACCATGAGAGACGTTGTTGCTCTTAAGGAAAAGACCGGTCACTCCACCGTTGCCGTAACCGAAAACGGCGAGCCCCAGGGCAAGCTTCTCGGTATCGTTACCGGCCGTGACTACAGAGTATCGAGAATGGATCCCAACACCAAGGTTTGCGAGTTTATGACACCCATAAGCAAGCTTATCACCGCTAAGGAGGGCACCACTCTTAAGGAAGCAAACGATATCATCTGGGATCACAAGCTTAATTGGCTT
>JAZRLU010000325.1:0-1004 GCA_045647045.1 Eubacteriales bacterium | reverse complement strand
CGCGCACCCGATTACGATGATTGGGAGCTTAACTGTGATATAATCATTTACCACCGCGTGCTTGACTGCGCCCTTGAAATATCATCTATGGGCATCCGCGTAAATGCAGAAAGCCTTGACCGCCAGCTTCGCGCCGCGGGGTGTGAAGATAGGCGCAAGCTTCCCTTTCACCGCGAGCTGCTTGAAGGTCGCCTGCCGCTTACCGTTGGCGGCGGCATCGGGCAATCGCGCCTATGCATGCTTATGATGTGCTGTGCCCATATCGGCGAGGTGCAGGTATCGGTATGGGATGACGAAACAAGGCAGCTGTGCCGCGAGGGTGGAATACCGCTGCTTTAATTCTTTTCAAAATGTTTTCAATTTTCCTATTGCAAAAGACAATAAAGTTTATTATAATATAAAGGACAACTTATAGGAAAGGTGGTGCTCTATGGGCAAGAGAACTAACGAGCGCTTTCTTGAGGCTTATATAGACCTCGACAAGGCGTGCTGCGCTAAGTTTGACGTTGCTTCGGGCGGTGTTACCGAATATATAAACCGTCTCGGCAATACAAGATTTGCCCCGGGGCGTGACGAGGTGCTTCCGCATCTTGTAAAATACCGTAATATAAGAAACGTATTCACTCACGAGCCGAATGCGCTTAGGCGTAATGACGAGCTGACGGCTAAGGATCTTACCTGGATAAGCAAGTTCAAGCGTGATCTTGCGCGCAAAAAGGATCCCATTTCCGTCTACTTAAGAAAAGCAAAGCGATATATGCGCGGAAAACGCATAAAGCGTTATATAATACTCGGTGCGATCGTTATAGCAATAATAGTTGCCGTGATCGTATTCTTCGCCGTAAGATAACGGTTACAAAGGGGCTGCCTCAATTTATTTGCGGTAAGCCCCTTAAATTCTTTGAAGCAATAAAGGGGAGATACATATGCTTGCATCATATCACAATCACACGCCGCTATGCAACCATGCAAGCGGAACCGAGGAAGAGTACGAAGTCGGATCG
>JAZRLU010000324.1:0-2902 GCA_045647045.1 Eubacteriales bacterium | reverse complement strand
GGTATGCTTCGGTGAGGCACTTAAGCCCGAGTTCGGTGATTATGCCGCACGCGTAATAGCAAATACAAAGGCACTTGCGGACGAGCTTGTGGCTCTCGGCTTCCGTCTTGTTTCGGGCGGAACCGATAACCACCTTATCCTTGTAGATCTTACCGGTATGAAGGTTGCTACGGGTAAGGAGGCAGAGCACTTACTTGATGAGGTTGGTATTACGTGTAACAAGAACGCCATTCCTTACGATAAAACAACGCCGTTTATTACAAGCGGTATACGTCTTGGCTCTGCCGCAGTTACCACGCGCGGCTTCGGTACGGACGATATGGTTGAGGTGGCAAGGCTTATTTCTCTTACGCTCTCCGATTTTGAGAAGAATGCGGACGAGGTAAGGGCAAGAGTTGATGCGCTTTGCAAAAAATATCCCTTATATGACTGACAGAAAGGTACATCATAATGCGTTTATACAATTCGCTTACAAGAGAAAAAGAAGAATTCATCCCAAGAGAGGAAGGTAAGGTATCAATATATACCTGCGGTCCTACCGTTTACCACTTTGCACACATAGGAAACCTCCGCTCCTATATTATGGAGGATGTGCTTGAAAAATATCTGCGTTACCTTGGATATGACGTAACGAGAGTAATGAATATTACCGACGTGGGACATCTTACCTCCGATGCCGATACGGGCGAGGATAAGATGCTTAAGGGCGCAAAGCGTGAGCATAAGACGGTAATGGAGATCGCAAAATTCTACACCGATGCATTCTTCTCCGATGCAGGTAAGCTTAATATCAAAACGCCCGACGTTGTAGAGCCCGCAACAAACTGCATCTCCGAGTTTATCGATATGATACAGATCCTTCTTGCCAAGGGCTATGCATACGAGGCAGGCGGAAATATCTATTTCGATACCTCAAAGCTTGATAAATACTACGTATTCAACGATTTCAACGAAGAGGATCTTGACGTTGGCGTACGTGAAAGCGTTGAGGCGGACAGCAATAAGAAAAACAAGGCTGACTTCGTTCTTTGGTTCACCAAGTCCAAGTTCGATGATCAGGAGCTTAAGTGGGATTCTCCCTTCGGCGTAGGCTATCCCGGCTGGCATATCGAGTGCTCCTGCATTGCAAGAAAGCATCTTGGCGAGTATCTTGATATCCATTGCGGCGGTATAGATAACGCCTTCCCCCATCATACAAACGAGATCGCACAGAGCGAGTCCACCTTCGGTCACGAGTGGTGCAAATATTGGTTCCACGTGCATCATCTTAACACCCTCGGCGGTAAGATGAGTAAATCGAAAGGTGAGTTTTTGACAGTTTCGCTCCTTGAAGAAAAGGGCTATGATCCCACCGTATACCGCTTCTTCTGCCTTGGCTCTCACTACAGAAAGAATCTTGTATTCTCCTGGGAGAATCTTGAAAACGCAAGGCAGTCCTACGACAAGCTTGTAGCAAGGATCGCAGAGCTTCGCGCAAATGAGGGCGAGGCTGTTGACAGCGAGGCGTTTGAAGCAGGCAAGGCAGGCTTCCGCAGCGCGCTTGACAACGATCTTAATACCTCGCTTGCACTTACCGCGCTTTATGACGTGCTTAAGCTTCCCTGCAACGCTAAAACCAAGCTTGCGCTTATAGAGGACTTCGATACCGTTCTCGGACTTGATCTCATAGCGCACGCAAATGCACTTGCAGAGGAAAAGAGCGGCGGTGTTGATGCAGAGCTTGACGCTTATATAAGAGCAAAGATCGCAGAGCGTGCCGCTGCAAAGCGTGAGCGCAATTTCGCTCTTGCAGATGCTATACGCGGCGAGCTTCTTGAAAAGGGAATTACCCTTATCGATAAGAGAGAGGGAACCGAATACACCATTTCGTAAAACGGAGAAATTTATGTCTTTTAATAAAAGTGCCGCCGACGTTATTTATATGAACGGCGAATATGAGAGTGCGGCAGAGCTGTTCCTTGAGGGCGCGCGCGAAGGCTCGGACATTGCCGCGTTTAATTACGCGTGGTGCGCCCTTATGGGCAAGGGCATGGAGCGTGATGCTGCACTTGCAAAAAGCTTTTTCGGATTTGCACGCGATCTTGAAGGCGGTGAGGCTTGCTATAATTTAGCGATCCTACATATGCAGGGAGACGGTACTCCGCGCGATCTTTACGCCGCACTCAGATATATGAGCGATGCTGCCGAAATGGGCTGCGTTGAGGCAATGCTGTATCTCGGTATGGCTTATACGGTTGGATATATGCTTTATCCCGATATTACCTCAATTTCTATGATCCCCTTCCACACTCCCGTTTTTGTAGGCGAGGGAACACCGCTTCTTTCGGGTGATGCAGAGGAGGATATCGCGGCTGACGAGGAGCTGCGCTCTACCGTAATACGTGCGGATGCACGCCGCGCATTTGAGTACTTTTCTATGGCGGCGCATTCCGATCCTACCTATTGCGAGGATCTTGTAGCTAAAGGAAAGTTCCTTTATGCAAGGTGCTTCCTTGACGGATTCGGTACGGAGTTCAACCGTGGCGTAGGTCTTAAGCTTATGCTTACCGCAGGCAAGGCAGGCTCGTCCGATGCCGTGCTTTATCTTGCAGAAAACGGAATTACCGAGCGGTATTTGCTTGAAGCCGCAGAGGCAGAGAGGCGTATGCGCGCTGAGGCAGAGGGCGAAGGCGCGGATAACGGCTCGGGCGGAGTATAGCATTCGGGCTACGGCAAGATAATAAACAAATTACAGAAACGGAATCTTATATGGATCTTAAGCCGAAAAATAAAATTGCCACGGTATTTCTCATACTTGTGGCGTTTACGGTAGCTTTCATTTTTATACAGTCGGCAATACCGCCGGAGCAATCGGGTGCGCAAAGCGATAAGGTTGGCGGCGTTATAGTAGATGCCGCACAGG
>JAZRLU010000323.1:0-1294 GCA_045647045.1 Eubacteriales bacterium | reverse complement strand
CGGTATTGCTACTGACGGTAAGCCCCTTGTTACCAAGATGTCCTTCCGCTATCTTAACACGCTTAACAACATCGGTGCTGCACCCGAGCCCAACCTTACCGTGCTTTGGAGCGAGCAGTTTCCCGAAAACTTCAAGCGCTTCTGCGCAAAGGTATCTATAGAGCATCACGCCGTTCAGTATGAAAACGACGATCTTATGCGCCCCATACACGGAGACGATTATGCAATAGCTTGCTGCGTTTCTTCTATGAAGGTGGGCAAGGAGATGCAGTTCTTCGGCGCAAGAGCAAACCTTGCAAAATGCTTGCTTTACGCGATCAACGGCGGTGTGGACGAGATATCCGGTCAGCAAGTTGGACCCGAGTACCGCGCGGTTGAGGGTGATTACCTTGACTATGAGGACGTTATGAAGAAGTACCGCGATATGATGCGTTGGCTGGCACGCGTGTACGTAAATGCGCTCAATATCATACACTATATGCACGATAAATACGCGTACGAGAGACTGCAGATGGCTTTGCACGACAGAGACGTTAAGCGTTGGTTTGCTACCGGTATTGCAGGTCTTTCCGTTGTTGCGGACTCGCTTTCCGCAATCAAGTATGCAAAGGTGCGCGTAAGCCGTAACGAGGCAGGCATTGTTACGGACTATACCGTTGAGGGAGACTTCCCGAAGTTCGGTAACGATGATGACAGAGTTGACAGTATTGCAAAAGAGGTGCTTCACTGCTTTATCAGCTACCTTCGTGAGAACGAGGCGTACAGACAGGGTGAGATAACCACGTCTATCCTTACCATCACCTCTAACGTTACCTACGGTAAGAACACCGGATCCACCCCCGATGGCAGACTTGCAGGCGAGCCCTTTGCCCCCGGTGCAAACCCGATGCACGGCAGAGATGAGAGCGGTGCGGTTGCATCCCTTGCATCTGTTGCAAAGCTTCCCTTCACCGATTCGCAGGACGGTATTTCCAACACCTTCACCATTGTTCCCGCGGCACTTGGTAAGAATGCGGAAGAACGCGAGATCAACCTTGTTTCCCTGCTTGACGGATATACGGCTAAGCGTGGCTTCCACCTTAACGTAAACGTATTCGATAAGGAGCTGCTTCTTGATGCACAGCGCCACCCCGAGCTTTATCCTCAGCTTACGATAAGAGTTTCCGGCTATGCCGTAAACTTCATAAAGCTTACCAAGGCACAGCAGGATGAGGTGATTTCAAGAACCTTCCACGAGGGAATTTAACACGGATGGTAGGTAATATCCATTCAATAGAGACCTTCGGCACGGTAG
>JAZRLU010000322.1:0-11896 GCA_045647045.1 Eubacteriales bacterium | reverse complement strand
GTATGCTTGCCATAGGTGATAGCGGAAGTGCGGTAAGGATATTGCAATATTACCTTGAATACATCTCTCTATTTGTGCCTACGGTAAGCGCACCTGCGGTGGACGGCATCTTTGGCACGGAAACGGAAAGAGCCGTTCGCTCATTTGAGCGCACGTACGGTCTTAGCGAATCGGGAACGGTTGACAGAGCGCTGTGGAACAAGATACAGGCAACCTATTATAACGCTTTGAGAGGGATAGATTACTCGTTTTACGAGGGACGTATACTACCGTTCCCCGGCAGAGTTCTGCTCCGTGGCTCTGAGGGCGAGGACGTGAGGGCCTTACAGGAATATCTTTCGGTAATTTCGGACTATATACCCGATATACCGCGCACAGCTGTGGACGGAAGCTTTGGGGATGAGACCGAGCGCGCCGTTATAGCCTTTAACCGCCGCTACGGCATAGGCACAAATGAAGCACGCGTAACGGCGGAGACCTGGGATGCTTTGACAGAGATATACGAGGATATTTTCTACGGAAGAGCGGTAAACGAGGGACAATTCCCCGGCTATACCGTAGGTTAGGAGGATAAATGTACTTTATCGGTGATAAGGAAGCCGCGGTGCGGCAGATCAAAAAATATCTTTATAAAATTGGCGAGAGGGACACGGATATACCGCAGGTAAGCATCGACGGTGACTATGACGGTACGGCAAGGGATGCTACACGGATGCTGCAGCACAAATACGGCTATGAAGAAACGGGAGCGGTGGATAACGCTACGTTTAAGCTGCTAAAGCGCTTAGCCGATGAATATGACGCAGGAATAAGGATCGAAGCAAGAACGCACGCTGCCGAGGTGTATCCGCTTACGCTTTTTGACAGCGGCCCTGCGGTGTTACGCCTTAATGCACTTTTATCCGAGCTTTCCGCCTATTATGACGTAGCCGAGGTAGGTGACGGCGGTCTTTTTGATCACAGAACGCTTGCGGCGGTGATCGAGCTTGAAAAAATATTTTACCTTGAAGAAAACGGCTATGTCGATGCAGCCTTTGTTGCAAGGCTGGAGGATGAGCTTATCTCGCGCGAAAAATTCGGCTAAACGTATTATTGCGGCACTTTTACGGCTATAATTACAGAAAAAGAACAAGGGGGCAGGTATGAGGGACGAATTTACAGAAGATGGCGAAGGTGCGCTGAACGCCGCACTAAGGGTTGCTGAGGAGCTTGGGCACACTTATATCGGCACAGAGCATTTGTTGCTTGCACTTTTACAAAATGCCGCCTGCTGTGCCGCATCAATACTTACAAAATGCGGTGTTGAAGCATCCGCTGTACGGAAAAAGCTATGCCAGCTTTCGGGCACGGGTGATAAAACGCATCTTTTTGCATCGGATATGACACCGAGGCTGAAAAAAGCAATAGAAGGCGCGCACAAATGCACTGTGAAGTACGGGCACGCGAAAATAGGTACGGAGCATTTGCTTTTTGCACTTTTGGATCAAAAGGACTGTGCGGCAACGCGCCTGCTAAACGCCATGACGTACGATACCGTACGAATCAAGGACGAGGTGCAAACGCTTTTACGTGCAACGGAGAGACTTACTGATCGCGCCGCAAATCATAAGGGGCTGCAATTTCTTAATCAGTACGGCAAGAATCTCAACAGCCTTGCCGCCGCAGGAAAGATCGACCCTGTGATAGGGCGTGACAGAGAGACGGATCAGCTGATACGCATTCTTTCGCGTAAGACTAAAAACAATCCCTGCCTTGTAGGGGATGCGGGGGTTGGTAAAACCGCTATAGTTGAGGGGCTTGCAAGGCGTATTTCCGAGGGCAACGTTCCACCTGCGCTAAAAAACACGGTGATATATTCCGTGGATCTTACGGCAATGATATCGGGTGCTAAATACCGCGGGGATTTTGAGGAGCGTATAAAATCCATTATTGCCGAGGCGGCAAAAAACAGCTACGTTATACTTTTCATAGATGAGATACACACCATTGTGGGCGCAGGAGCGGCAGAGGGTGCCATAGATGCGGCAAACATACTGAAGCCCGAGCTTGCAAGAAGCTCTATACGCCTGATAGGAGCTACCACCTACAGAGAATATCGGCGGTATATAGAAAAGGATCCTGCGCTTGAAAGGCGCTTTCGCCCGCTTGCCGTAGAAGAGCCCGACAGGGAGTGCACAAGGAATATACTTATGGGAATAAAGCCGTTTTACGAAAGGCATCACGGCGTGATGATAACAGACGGAGCTATTGATGCCGCAATCGATCTTTCGGTGCGTTACCTACAAGCAAGAAGGCTGCCGGATAAGGCGATCGACGTGCTGGACGAGGCATGTGCCGGCGTGAGCATGCGAGATGTCAAAAAACAAAGCAAAAACTTAAATACAGATGTTATTTTAGAGCAGAATGCATCACAAATAACTTCCGCAAGAATAAAAAGCGAGCCGTATTATAGTCCGTATCGGCTTGAAAACGAACGAAAAGAGAGCCTTTTTTGTGCATCCGATGAGCATTGCCATTCACTCTCCGAGGCACCCGAGGTTACCGTGCACGAGATAAAAAAGGCTGTATCGGAGATCTCGGGGATACCAATCTCCGGCATAGGAGCGCACCCCTCGCGTGATGAGATTTACGAGAGGCTTTGCGATAAGATCGTAGGTCAGCCCGATGCCTGCATGGCGGTTGCAAATGCGGTTGCGCGCGCAAGCGTTGGACTTGGAGCACCGCAAAGACCTATGGGAAGCTTTTTGTTTTACGGCAGCTCAGGCGTTGGAAAAACCGAGGTATGCAAGGTGCTTGCCTCTCTTATCTTCCCCGGTAACGATTCTTTGATCCGCCTTGATACCTCCGAGCTTTCCGAGGATCACGCCGTATCAAAGCTTATAGGCGCGCCACCCGGCTACACCGGATACGATGAAGGCGGTGCTCTTACAGACAAGGTTAAAAACCGACCTTTTTGCCTTATCCTTTTCGATGAGATAGAAAAGGCATCGGTTAAGGTAAGAAATCTTTTGTTGCAGATACTTGACGAGGGCGAGCTTACAGATTCGCACGGAATGCGCGTCAGCTTTAAAAATACCTACGTTGTAATGACGTCCAACGTAGGCTACAATGATATTTCCCGAGGTAAAACCGGCTTTATCGGTGCCGGGGCATCTGCACGCGGTACAAAAAGCCGCGAGCTTTCCGAGGCTTTTTCGGAGGAATTGTTAAACCGCATAGACTGTATTGCACATTTCCCGCCCTTATCCGAGCATTCGCTGATAAGAATAGCAAAAATACACCTTGATGAGCTTATATCAAGGGTAGCGGCGCTTGGTATTGCGCTTAAGATCGGTGATGGCGTTGCGGATATAATAGCACTACGATCGGCAGATGATGCTCGCGGAGCGCGAAAAATACGGCACAGTATAATTTCCTTGATTGAAAATCCGATATCCGCAGAATTATCCGAGCGTATAAGCTATCCGAGCCGTATATCGGTAACAAAGGACGGCGCGGAAATAAAAATATCGTACGAATACGAAAAAGCCACGGTATAAGCCGATATTATATATTCTTTTGTAAAAAACAGGCAGGTAACGGTAACCGAAGCGCCGTTACTTGCCTGCTTTGCTTTTATGAGAGCTTTAATTTTAAGAAAATCAAAGCTTTTGTATGAGTCTTTTATAAAATTCTACGGTTTTTGCCACGGTTTCAACCTTAACACGCTCGTTATTACCGTGTATGGTAGCGCGCTCCTCGCTTGTAAGTGCCATAGCGGAGAAACGGTATACCTTATTGCTTATTCTGCCCCAATGCCTTGAATCGCTGCAAGCAAACATAAGATAAGGTGCTACCACAGCCCCCTGCCAGCTTTCTGCAACCGCCTCGCAAAGCACGTTCCAGCCGTGAGTGCCTATCTCCGAGGTAACGGAGGGGTTCATACCGCTTATCATACGCACCTCTACATCGGGATCATTTACGGTCTTTTTGAGGTATTCAAGCGCACTTTCGGTGGTTTCACCGGGGATGATGCGAAGATTTGCAACCATTTTAGCCTTAGGAGGAATCACGTTCATTCCCTTTGAGCCTTCCATTTGCGTAAACGCACAGGTTGTGCGCACAAGTGCATTGATCTCACCGCCGGATGAGCGCCCCATAAGATCTATAACGGGCGCAAAGAGCCATAAATTTGCAAATATCATTCGATAAAGGAAGGTTGAGTGCCTTGCAAGGGTATCAAAAAGCATAGCGGTTGCTTTGGGGATGCGAAGCTTAAAGGGGTTGGACTCAACGCGCACGCACGCTGAGCTCAGGCGCCCTACGGGAGTATGCGCCTTTGGCGCAGAGGCGTGACCGCCACCGCCCGTAAAGGAAAATTCCGCATTAAGCATTCCCTTTTCCGCAATACCGATAACCGCGGCGGGGCGCTTAACACCGGGGAAAGCACCCGCTACAACGGCGCCGCCCTCATCTATAACAGCACCGGGAGTTATACCGCGCTCTTCAAAAAGATCAACGATCATAGGTGCACCGTGACCGTTTATCTCCTCATCACCCGAAAATGCAAGATAAATATCGTGCTCGGGAACAAAGCCCTCTTTAATAAGGGATTCAAGCGCCTGCATAGCGCCGTTAAGAGTAACCTTGGTATCGATCGCTCCTCTGCCCCACAAAACGCCGTTTTCTACCTCGCCAAGGAAGGGCGGACGATCCCACTCATCCTCGTTTACGGAAACAACGTCGTAATGCGCCATAAGAACGGTAGGCTCTTTATCGCTTTTTCCGCGATATCTGTAAAGCAAGCCTCTATCCCCTACCGCCTCAAACTCGCAGGTAGCGTATATAGTTGGGAAAATTTGCGGAAGAAGCGCTTTGAATTTATCAAACTCCTCCTCGCACTCATTTTCGCGGTTAACGTCGGATACGGTCTTACACCTTATCATAGCGGCAAGATCGGCTACCGCCTTATCGGTATCCACGCTTATTTGTGCGGGGGTGATCTGTGCTTCGGGATACGGGCGGAACATAAGTGCCCTTATAACGACTATAAGGATCAGTATAACAAGGAGCGCTATCAATGCAAATACCGCATAAATCATTGTTCTGCCTCCGTATGGCTGTTTGCCTTATTTTCCTTCTTATAAAGTATTCGCGCGTATACGAGAGTTATGATCATGCTTACGGGGATCATTATACCAACCATACCCGAATTGAGATAAGGAACGAATACAAAGAGCAATATCATAAGCGCCATAGGCACGGATGCTATCTTAAAGTATCTTGAAAGATATACTACGCCAAGACCGCCAAAAAGTGCGGGAAGCACGTTATCAAATGCAGGTGCAAGCACGGGCAAGGTAAGAAAATCGTATACAACGGACAAAAGAAGCACGCCTATGAATATAACTGCTATAGTTACAAGAGAGGACGTTGCTATTGCGATGGTGGAGATTATCTCACCCTCATCGCTATCCGCCTTAACGCCCGCCTTTTCCATAGAATCAAGCGCGCAGGGCACCTTAAGCGAGGAAAGATTACCGGTAACGAAGCCAAGATACGTGCCGCCAACGCCAAGCATAGGCGTATAGGTTATAACCTCTATGATACCTACAGGCCAGAAGGTTATGGCAACAGACATAAGAGCTGCGAAGAATACCGCAGGATCAGGCCACTCACCAAATGCAATGGCAAGCGCAAACGGAAAGGCTATTATTACCGTACAGGTTATAAGTGCCCATATTCTGCCGTATTTGTGCATTTTATTTATATATTCCATACTTACTACCTCCTTAACCCTTGATAAGTATTGAAAGCGGTATAGCGAGTATCATACTGCCTATCATTGATATCGGCAAAGCATAATCGTTTAGCCATTTCCAATTGAATTTCTTAAGAAGGAAGCCGCATATTGCCATAAGTGCCGCGGATATTATCATAACGAATACGGGGATCCAATATTCAAGCTGATAGTGGAAGGCAAAGGTGCTTATTTCATTGCCGAGCTCATCCACGCTCTTTTCGAATACGCATCCGAGGTCGCATACGATATAGCCGAGGAATGCTGCAAGCATACCTACGAACATAGAGGTCATAAGCAGATCCATCCATTTTTTATCCTTATCCTTGACCTTAAGCATACCTGCGGATATCCCCTTACAGGTAATGGGAGCCATAATAAGGCTTGATGCTATACCGAAGGTCATAACAAATGCCACGGTTACAAACTGCTTTGCATCCGTAATGGCATCAACACCCATAGCGGCAAGCGTTTGCTCAGCTGCGGGAAGCTCGTACGTTACGGCACCTATAATAGAGAGCCTGAGCCAAGGGAGCGCAACACCAAGCATTTTTACAAGCGAAACAACGCCCATAAATATAGCAACGGACGGTGCTATAGCAAATACAGCGGAACGGCGTATCGTAGCCGTAAGAACGCTTTTTTCCATACCGATCTCCAAGCCGCGTTTGTATGCCTTAACAAGGAAAAATACGGATTGTGCTATTACAACGCAAAGCACAACCGCCGCAAGCGCGAAGATTATCGGACTGTTTAATGAAAATTCCATAACATTACCTCCTTTTATACTATTATAATACCACAAAAGGCGTACGAAATCAATACGGGTGTAAAAAATAGGTAAAAAATAAAAAAATAGCCCTGCGAAAACTCGCAGGGCTTATGGGGTGAGATATGGGATTCGAACCCACGACCTCCAGGGCCACAACCTGGCGCTCTAACCAACTGAGCTAATCCCACCGGATGGCGCGACTTGAGGGACTCGAACCCCCGACCTACTGCTTAGAAGGCAGTTGCTCTATCCAGCTGAGCTAAAGTCGCAAAGTGGCAACGGATGATATTATAGCAGAAGAAAAATGATTTGTCAATAGCTTTTTACAAAAAAATAAAAAGATTATCAAGCAAATTTATGCCTTGCAAATAAGACGCACGCCTTCAAGAGCTACAACAAGCACGGTTTCACCCGCACGGAACACGTCATCATCGGAAACAGCACGTGCAGCCCACATCTGATTTCCAACCTTTACGATGCCTGATCCCGCATAATTGTCTATACACTCAACAACAAGTGCGCGCGCACCAACTACCTCATCCACGGTAAGCATTCTCTTATTTCTGTTTTTCATTATCACAACAACAACGCCCGATACGAGCCCTACGGCTAAACCGATATAAAGCCAGATCATCACAACACCTCAATTTTGATATAAAATATTCTATCATAAATTATTGAAAAAGTCAATATACTTGTATACGCATAATGTCCTTGAATGCTTAAAAAGGCATATTTTTGTTAAAACCTGGGGATAAATAACCAATAAAGTGCGTTACAATTTGTGCACAACGACCATTTTTGTTAATAACTATTGACAAAATCCGCAAATTATAGTATTATAAGACACGTTGTTAAAATATCAACAAATTCTGAACAAGGAGGAATTTTCATGTTTGAGAACGTAAGAGATTTTCTCGTAGAAGAGCTCCGTAAGAAGCCCGAGAATATCACCCTTGATGCTGAGCTTGTAGGCGATCTCGGTATCAACTCACTTGAGCTTGCCGAGCTTATTCTCGCTTGCGAGGAGAGATTCAACGTACAGATCGATGATGAGGATCTGCACCGCTTCACCACCGTTGGAGATATCGTTGCATATCTTGAAGAAAATCAGTAATCAGATAAAATCATATAAATTCAAGAGGCTGTCTCAAAATTCGGTTGAGACAGCCTCTTTAGAAATAAGCGGATATAAAATATACTGTAGATTTCGGCGTAAAATGCGCACCGCGCATTAAAGCTTAACTATTATAACGCCGTCTCGGCGCTCCTCTACCCCTGCAAGATCGGGGAAACGGTTTAAAAGATATACTACCTCGCGCTTATCCGCCTCATCAAGCTCGGATTCAAAAATATAAAGCTGGATATCACCTATACGCTTCATATTTTTAAGCTGGCGCTCTGCCGCAGAGACGAATTTTTTAATGCTTGACTCATCCTCCGGGATAAGCACGGCAAGCTCCTTGCCTGCCACCCTATCGCAGGCGAAGGCGAAATTAAGCTCAACGGACAAGCTTTTTGAATCGGTATACGCTATTTTATGTACAGAAAGCTCCAATTTTTCACTCCACAAGATTTTTTATTTATTGTAGCATATTTTTTTACAAATGTAAACACGTACGGAGATTTTTTTGCGAATGTTAGACTTTTTATGTAAGATTTTTATTAAAGACAGCCAAAATACGGCAGATCCGGCGGTAAGAGGAAGATACGGTACCTTTTCAAGCGTTGTGGGAATAGCCGTTAACTTCATTATTGCTGCCGCAAAAATGATTGCGGGATTTTTATCCGGCTCTGTTGCTATAATTGCGGACGGACTTAACAACCTTTCCGATGCGGGATCGTCCGGTATTTCCTTTATAAGCTTCAGAATAGCATCAAAGCCTGCCGACAGAGATCATCCCTTTGGCCACGCGCGAATTGAATACGTTGCTTCCCTTATCGTTTCATTTTTAATAATGTACGTAGGCCTTGATCTTTTCCTTGATTCCGCAAAAAACACCCTCGGCTTTGGCGAGGATGCGGAAATAGTGATCGAAACGCTTTCGTTTGTTATCCTTGCCTCATCCATTGCGGCAAAGCTTTTACTCGGTCTTTTCAATCTCGGTATTGCAAAGCGCATAGATTCCTCTGTGGTTAAGGCTGCGGCTATGGACTCGTTTAGCGATTGCATCTCCACCTCTGCGGTTCTTGTATCCTCTATTATAGTAAAATACACAGGTTATACGGTTGTGGACTCTGTTGTTGGACTTGCCGTTTCCGTGCTTATAATCATTGCGGGCTTAAAGATAATGCTTGAAACAAAGAACTCTATTCTCGGTGAAGCACCCGTTGCGCAAACGGTTGCAAGCATTGAGGCTATAGTTGCCGAATACCCCGACATTATCGGCATACACGATATGATGGTGCACGATTACGGCCCCGGAAGAAGCATTGCATCCTTCCACGCCGAGGTAAACGGAGACGAAAACATATTCGAGCTGCACGATACTATCGATAACGTTGAGCGCCGTATCAGCGCCGAGCTCGGCATTATGTGCACGATACATCTTGACCCGATAGCGGTTAACGATGAAGAGGTGGCAAGGCTGCGCGAGATCGCACAAAGATGCGCAAAGGCGGTTGACAGTGCGATAACCATACACGATTTCAGAACGGTTATAGGAAATACGCACACAAACCTGATATTCGACGTAGTGCTTCCCTTTGAAAGCAAGCTTTCCGAGGCTGAGGTTATAAAACGTATATCAAACGAGGTAAGCGCCGTATCTGCCGATTACTTCTGCGTTATTACCGTAGACAGAGGCTAATCAAACTATGCGGTTTGTACGCTCTCCGCGAGCGTAGGAGCTTATATTATTACGAATAACACCGAGGCAACGCTTGCGTGCCTCTATAGCACCCCACGCGCAGTGCGGAGTAAGACAAACGCTGTCAAGCCCTGCAATCTCGGCGTAGGGGTGCTTTTCGTTATAAGGCTCCTCTGAATAAACGTCGCAACCGAAGCCGCCTATTGCGCCCGATTTTACGGCTTCAGCCACGGCATATTCATCAACAACGGCACCGCGCGCCTCGTTTACGAGTATTACACCGGGCTTCATTGAGGCTATGCGGCTTCCCGAAATAATGCCGCGCGTGCTATCATTCAGCGGGCAATGAAGCGTAATTATATCGCTTTCCCTGCAAAGCGTATCGATATCCGTGATACAAACGTCCGAGGTGGGCGTTCTTTTACAAACGAGAACCTTGCATCCAAAGGCAGATGCAACGGCGGCAACAGCCTTACCGATATTTCCATAGCCCACTATTCCCCATGTTTTTCCGCGGAGCTCGTTATACACGGGATAAAGGCAATTTGCTGCCCCCGCCCTTGTATATTCACCCGATGCGGTATAGCTGCGATACTGTGCAAGATGCGTTACAAGTGAAAGCACCGTTGCCACCGTCATAACCGCTACGCTGTCTGTTGAATACGCCGGCACGTTGCATACGGCAATTCCCCGCTCTTTTGCGGCGTTTATATCTATATTGTCATATCCGGTTGCGAAAACGCATATAAGCTTAAGCTTATCCAGCGCATCCATATGAGGTGCGCCTATCTTTACCTTATTAAGAACCAAAACGTCCGCTCCCGCTGCGTGAGAAAGTATCTCATCGGGTGCGGTGCTTTTATATACCGTATACTCTCCAAAATCGGATAACACGTTAAAATCAAGATCGTTGCCCATAGCGGCACTGTCAAGAACAGCAATTTTCATAGTACATCCTCCTATACCTTGTGGTCTATTTTAGCACAAATAACAAAATATTTCAATATATATAAATAATATAATTTATTTTTGAAAAAGTATTGACAATTGGAATTTTATGTGATATAATACCCTTACCTCTGCCGGGGGCTTTTTTTGTGTGCTTTTTTTCTGGGACAGGCATACGATCCTCCGTCATTGAGGGAGGTATTTTACGGGTAGTACCCGAATTCTATTAGGAGGTGCCGATATAAGATGAGAGTCAAGATCACATTGGCCTGCACTGAGTGCAAGCAAAGAAACTATGACACAAAGAAAAACAAGAAAAATAATCCGGACAGACTTGAGATGAACAAGTACTGCCGTTTCTGCCGCAAACACACTTTGCACAAAGAAACTAAGTAATCAAGAGAGGATTGTTTTATGTCTAACGAAATCAATAACGAAGTACAGACCGAAGAGGTTGTTTCCGAGACTGCAGTAGCTACTGAAAAGAAGGCTAAGAAGTCCGTTGAGAAGAAGGAAAACATCCTTGTTCGTCTTTGGAAAAAGTTCGTTAAGCTCTGTAAGGATACCTTTGGTGAGATGAAGAAGGTTACTTGGACTTCCAAGACTGACCTTATCAAGAACACAAAGCTTGTTCTCGCTACTATGGTTGCAATTGCATTGGTTATCGCAGTTATCGATACCGGCTTTGCATATCTCATTAATTGGGTTTCCGGACTTTTCGGATAAGAGGCTCAGCACATGAGCAACATTAATGAAAAAAACCTTGGTCCCAGATGGTATGTAGCCCACACTTACACGGGCTATGAAAACAAAGTAATGATCAGCATTGAGAAGATCGTTGAAAACCGCGGTCTCGGTCATCTTATCTATGACGTTAAGGTTCCCGTTGAGGTTACCGAAACAGTTAACGATAAGGGCGAGGTTAAGCAGGTTGAAACAAAGATCTTCCCCAGTTACGTTTTTGTAAAGATGACAATGACTGATGAGAGCTGGCACGTTGTTCGTAACATTACGGGCGTTACCGGCTTCGTAGGCCCCGGATCAGAGCCTACGCCTTTAACTGATGAAGAGGTTGCAATGTTCCAGGTTGAAGCAATCAAGGATGAGTTTGTATTCAACATCGGTGATACCGTATGCGTTGTAGACGGAATCTTCAACGGATACCGCGGCGTTCTTCAGAATATTAGTGAGGACAAGAAACAGCTTGGTATTCTCGTCTCCACAGAAAAGCGTGACTTCCCCATCATGGTTGATGCAAAGGACGTCCGCCTCGCAGATTGATCATCTGCACTCGCCATTATATGTGGGAGGGAGAAAATACTTTATAATTCTCCCGATTTCAGCACCACTTACGGAGGTTTAATACTATGGCAAAGAAAATAATGGGTTATATTAAATTACAGCTTCCTGCCGGCAAGGCTACTCCCCAGCCCCCTGTAGGTCCCGCACTTGGTCAGTACGGCGTTGCAATTCCCGCTTTCACTAAGGAATTCAACGACAGAACCAAGAACGATATCGGTCTTATCATTCCCGTAATCATTACCGTTTACGCAGACCGTTCCTTCACCTTCATCACCAAGACTCCCC
>JAZRLU010000321.1:0-1046 GCA_045647045.1 Eubacteriales bacterium | reverse complement strand
ACTTTTGCGGTATCTATGCAAAGCGGCAGAGATACGGAATACTGGAGGGCTGAGATAACCTGCGGCAAGAAGTCCTCCTCCGATATCTCGGGTGTGCCAACGTTTACGTCAAGCACGTGCGCGCCTGCATCCTCCTCTGCTATCGCGGTATTTACTATATATCCGACGTCAAGGCGGCGTACCGCCTCGCGCATAAGCTTTTTGCCCGTTGCATTTATCGTTTCACCTATAACGGTTATACCGCCGCCTATCTCCACGTGCTTTGCAAAGGATGAAATAACGGTAGTATTTTTCGGTAAAACCTGACACGGGGTAAGGTCTTTTACCGCATCGGCAAGTGCCGCTATATAATCGGGATCCGTGCCGCAGCATCCGCCGACAAGGCGCGCGCCAAGCTTTGCCGCCGCCCTCATATACTCCGCAAACTCTACGGGGGTAAGGTCGTAAACGGTAGCCTGCCCCTCAATGCGCGGCAAGCCTGCGTTAGGCTTAAAGACCACGGGCACGCTCGATGCATTTACTATGCGCTCTATAACGGGCATAATTGATTTCGGACCTGCGGAGCAATTTGCGCCGATATAATCCGCGCCAAGACCTTCAAGCATTGCAAGTGCCGCCTCGGGCGTTGCGCCGGAAAGAAGCTTGCCGTCCTCCGAAAAGGCAAGCGTTACCATAACGGGAAGATCGGTATTGTCACGCACGGCGAGAAGTGCCGCCTTTGCCTCCAGGGTTGTTGTCATAGTCTCCACCGTGACAAGATCCACGCCAAAGGACGTGCCTATGCGCACAAGGCGCGAAAATGCCTCGTACGCCGTATCAAAATCAAGATCGCCAAAGGGGGCAAGAAGCCTGCCGAGCGGTCCTATATCAAGCGAAATAAAGCGCTCACACGTGCCGCACTTACATTTTGCCTCGGCACGCGCCGCTTCGGCACAGCGCACCGCCGCACCCACAAGCTCGCGCAGCTCACCGTCACTATAGCGCAGGGGTGAGCAGCCAAAGGTGTTTGTATTCACTACGGATGCACCGCTTTCGTAATAAAGGCG
>JAZRLU010000320.1:0-4491 GCA_045647045.1 Eubacteriales bacterium | reverse complement strand
TCTCAAAGTCGCCGTTGGTGACCAGATTGTCGTTATCGGGCTGGTCGGGGGTGCCGGGCTCGTCGGGTGTGCCGGGCTCATCAGGTGTGTTATCGCCTCCGGGGGGATCCGTGCTTACATCCGGTGCTTCAAAGCAGCCTGCCGCCGCTACCAAAAGCAGGGCAAGGATGCATATCATTGCAAAAATCTTTAAAAGCTTTTTCATAAAATCCTCCGATTGAATATGCCTTATGCTATAAGTTTACCACATTGCGGCAAAATTTGCAACACCTAAATACTTTTTTATGCACACATACGTGCGCGAATCGCACAAATGCGCGAAAGATACTTGATTTCCGACACGGTAAGTGGTATAATAGCTATCGAAAAGAAAATGCAAGGAGAAAAAATATGAACGTTCTCGCTATCGGAAACAGCTTTTCGGAGGATGCAACACGCTACCTTTACGGTATAGCAAGGGCAGACGGTGTACGCATAAACGTTGTTAACCTTTATATCGGCGGATGCACACTTGAAAGGCATTACCGCAATATGCTTTCGGGTGCACGCGAATATGAGCTGCAGTACAACGGGCACAAAACGGGCTTTCGCATATCGCTTGACGAGGCGCTTTATAACACCCAATGGGATATAATCACCCTGCAGCAGGCAAGCGCCCATTCCACAAAGCAAGAAAGCTACACGCCCTATCTTGCCGAGCTTGCAGAGCACGTAAGGCGCGCTCAGCCGAAAGCAAAGCTTTACATACACGAAACGTGGGCATACGAGGCGGGAAGTGACAAGCTTTTGAACCTTATGAAATACAACGAGCCTTCGGGAATGCTGCGCGATATAAAGACCGCCTATGAGGCGGCGGCAGAGAGCATCGGCGCGTTTGGCATTATAAGATGCGGCGAGCTTTTTGGAAAGCTTTCCGAGGGTGGAATAGAAAAGGTACACAGAGACACCTTCCACGCAAGCCTTGGCGCAGGAAGATACGCACTTGCGCTGATGTGGTACCGCACGCTTACCGGAAGATGCGTTACGGATAACGCCTTTTGCGATTTTGACACGGTTGTAACCGAGGAGGAAATGCGCATCATTAAGGCGGCGGTAGAGTCTTTTTTTGCTGAATAAACCGACACGCCCCAAGCCAAACAAAGAAAAACCACATCTTCAGGAGACAAAAAATGAAAATTAAAGGCGCAATTTTTGATATGGACGGCACGCTGATCGACTCGCTTACCTTTTGGGGTCACCTGTGGCGCAGGATCGGCAAGGAATATATGAATGACGAGAGCTTTGTGCCCGACGCCGAGGTTGACCGTGCCGTTAGAACGATGATATACGTTGATGCAATGGCATATTTCAAGGAGCATTACGGCATCGCGGGCAGCACCGAGGACTTTATTGAGTTTGCCAAGGGCGGCATACTTGATTTTTACCGCGATATTGCAACGGTAAAGGTGGGCGCTGTGGAAATTTTGACCGCCCTGCGCGGCCGCGGCATTCCCGTATACCTTGCATCCGCAACGGCAATGGAGTTTATACCTCCCGTGCTTAAGATGCACGGGCTTGACACGTATTTTGACGGCATACTTTCCTGCGCGGATATCGGCAAGGGCAAGGAAAAGCCCGACATTTACCTGCTTGCCGCAGAGCAAATGGGGCTTTCAGTAGGGGACGTGTGCGTTTTTGAGGACTCCTTTGTTGCCCTTGAAACCGCAAAGAGCGCAGGCTTTTTAACCGTAGGTCTTTACGATAAATACAGTATGGGGCAGGACAGACTCCTTGCCGCCTCCGATATTTATATGAAGGAAGGCGAGAGCCTTCTTGATATTCTTCCCAAGATCGAAGCATAAGTGGGGAGTGCGTGTTTTCGCGCGGCGATATATAGACATATCACAACCGAGCATAGCAAGGTTATATCGCGCCGAGCATAGCGAGGCATATCACATTCGCGCAGCGAATATATCACAAAAAAAGAGAGAACAACCGTTCTCTCTTTTTTTATCACCATCGTCTTTTCCGCGACCTTAATTCTTCTTTTTTACCGATATATAGATCAGCCACGCCGCAGCCGCAAGTGCTACGGGAACGGCTATCAAAATCACCACGGTTACGGGGTTAATGCCGCCACGTGTACCGTTTTCGCCACCGCTTGCGGTGCCGTTATTGGTGCCGCCAGTTTCGGTGCCACCGGGTTCGGTGCCACCGTTCTCGGTGCTCTCGCCATTTTCACCGTTTGCCCCGCCGGGGGTGCCGCCCTCTGTGGGATCGGTATCAAGCGAGGGCTTTTCTATAGCGTAGGGTGCTGTGCCTGCATCAGCCGCAAGCGCTACCGTATAAAAGGCGCAAAGCATAAGCGCTGAGATCACCAAAACACAAAAAATTCTTTTTGCCATATCTCTCTCCTATATCTTACTTTTCAAAAAGAGGGGTGGAGAAATATCTTTCTGCCGTATCGGGGATAACGGTAACCACCGTTTTACCCTTGCCGAGGCGCTTTGCAAGCCTGAGCGCAACGGCTACGTTTGTGCCGCTGCTGATGCCGCACATAATACCCTCAAGGCGTGCAAGATCCCTTGCAACCTGCACCGCCTCGCTATCCGAGACCGTGCACACCTCGTCATATATATTAAGATTCAACACGGGGGGCACTATACCGTCTCCAATGCCCATTTGAATATGCGTGCCGATCGCGCCACCCGAAAGGATAGCCGCGTTTTCGGGCTCTGCCGCTACTATTTTTATATCGGGATAGCTCTCGCGCAGCACCTCACCAATGCCGGTTATGGTGCCACCCGTGCCGATTCCCGAGCAAAAGGCGTGCACAGGGCGGCCTCCGAGCGCATCTACGATCTCCCTGCCCGTGCCGCATCTTTGCGCCTCGGGATTTGCGGGATTTTCAAACTGACCGGGGACGAAAACGCGCCCGTCCTTTGCCTTTATTTCAAGTGCCAGCGCCATGCAGCGCGCAATGCACTCGCCTATATCGCCCTCATCGTGCACAAGGATAACCTCTGCACCGTAGTTTGCAACAAGCTTGCGGCGCTCCTCGCTTACCGAATCAGGCATTATAATACGTACACGGTAGCCAAGCACCGCGCCTACAAGTGCAAGGCCGATGCCCTGATTGCCGCTTGTGGGCTCAACTATTATGCTATCCGAGGTGAGCTTGCCTGCCGCCTCTGCGCTTTTTATCATATTGTACGCGGTACGCGTTTTTATTGAGCCGCCAACGTTAAGCGCTTCAAACTTAACGAGTATTTCGGCATCATTCTCCCCCGTCATACGTGAAAGGCGTATAAGCGGAGTGTTTCCTATACATTCAAGAACGTTGTTATATATCATAAGGCTTCTCCCGGGTTGGTACTTTATATGCCGCCTGTGCGTGCACCTATATATTAGCATATTAAATACGCTTTGTCAACGATACGCGAAGATTTACCGCCCCACGTAGCATTTTTTGTTGACAGCGAGGTAGATACGTGCTATAATTACACTATCACAAAAAAGGAGACTCCCCTTATGTTAAAGACCAACAGAGGGCTTGCAAAGCTCATTTTTCTTGGAATTATAACCTTTGGTATTTACCCGATCGTAGTAATGTCCAACATTTCCACAAGCATAAACATCATCGCGCATAAATTTGACGGTAAAACCACTATGCACTACGTGCCCGTTCTTTTGATTTTCTCCTGGCTTACGTACGGCATTGTGCCGCTTGTGTGGTCTACACGCCTTTGCGCAAGAATAGGAAATCAGCTTGAAATGCGCGGCATAAAATACCGCTTTGGCGCAGGTACGTTCTGGGGCTGGGGCATACTCGGCGCGTGCATCTACGTAGGACCTTTTATCTACACGTATATGCTTATGAAGGCTATGAATCTGTTGTGTGCAGACTACAACAGCAGAGGTATGTAAGCGCAAATTTGTAAGACTAATTTTACGTCTCCGATCGGCTGACAGAGATAAAAACGAAAGAGAGCGCATCGGCTTTTTGCCGCCTTTGCGCTCTTTCTTTTTTGTTGTTTTTCAAAAGAAGGATAGCTTATATTTTCGAGCATTTTTACGCCTCGTTTTCGGCGCATTAAAGGACACCTTTAGCACCTCTTTTAGGGTGAATCGGAGGGCTTTTTCAAAGACAAAGGCGCGTTTTTCGGTGCAGTGCATTTTGTAAACTATTGATTACATATAGCGGCAAGATGCCGCATTTTTTTCGCGCACCAGGCGGTATTTGTTACAAAACGGCGCTAAAAATGAATAAAAAAGAGGGCTGCCGACCCACTTTGGAATCGGCAGCCCCGTTCAGGCTTTTTGCATTCACCGAGGATCACTCCCCGAGCGCTGATAAGTCCTGTTTTTTGTGTAAACTATTGTTTATACGTAAGCGTAGAGACAGATATCGCCCTGACCGCTCGAATAGCAAGCGAAGAGTGAGCTTGAGCTGTTATATCTCATCCAGTTTCTGGTGTTAGTACCCTGTGCCTTAACGGTTGCAACACCTGC
>JAZRLU010000319.1:0-13662 GCA_045647045.1 Eubacteriales bacterium | reverse complement strand
AGTCAAGAGAGAACACGAAGCAAGCAGCGGTGAGCTGGCTGGAGATGAAATCTAAGGTGTTTCTCTTCTGGATAGTAGCGAGAGCTGCCGTTCTACCCTTTTTGTTGAACTCGCTTCTATCGTGAGAAGCAAGCAGGTCCTCAAGCTCATCTCTTGTAGAAGTCGAGGATGCTTTGCCGTTCTTTTTGTTAAGAACTATGCTAACTGCAACGAGCGCAATAGCAAGAACGGTGGGAGCGATAAGGTGGGGAATGTAATCTGCGAAACTCGTTTCTCCAACTGAGGAGAGGTGTGCGCAGGAAATAACGAGCATAATAATGAAGGCAGCCACACCTATCGAGGTTAAGATAGACAATATCTTGCCATATTTAGGATTCGACATATTTTAACCTCCTTATTAATAGTGTGTATTCTTCTTACTTACCTTAAGGTTAACAAGAGTAACCGCGAAGATAAGGATGAAGAGAAGAATTGCCGCCGCAGAAGCGATACCCTCGGAATCTCCAAGCTTGTCGTAGATATAACCTACCATTGTCTGGAGACGGGGAGTGCCGATGTCTGCTCCGGGAGGCTGCATTGTCTCACCGAAAATACCTACGATACTTGTGTATTCCTTGAATCCGCCGATAAAGCCGGTGATTACAACGTAGGTGATCATGGGGGAGAGAAGCGGAACTGTGATTCTGGTAAATACTCTCCAGGGGGGAGTGGAGTCGATCTTAGCCGCTTCGTAATACTGCTTGTTAACGCTCTGAAGACCGCCAAGAAGAATAAGAATCTTGAAGGGAAGTGCGTTCCAAACAATGTAAATTATCATAACGACGATGTTTGCCCAATATTCAGAGCCCTGGTTGATCCAGTTGATGGGCTCAGCACCGAACACGCCTAAGACGTTATTGATAATACCGAGCGATTTACTCATAAGGAGGTTGTGCTCGTTTACGCCGACGATATTGAACATCGCGGCGAATACCATGCCTATTGCGATAGAGTTAGTAACGTAAGGCAGGAAGAATATAGTCTGCAAAAGATTTCTTAGCGGTTTTATCGCGTTAAGGCAAACTGCAATTAATAGAGCAAGGAAGGTTGAAATAGGAACCGTTGCAACGCAAAGAATTATCGTATTCTGCAATATTTTGAAGAATCCGTCGTAATTCAGGATTTCCTTGAAGTTGTTAAATCCGAATTCAAAATTGGTTTCTCCCGCTATATCAAGAACTATGCTGTAGCCTTTATATTTACCGTAGCCTTCAATCATGAGCTCACCGGTGTCGTCGTTATATGCGATTTCACCGTTTTCGTCATATACATAATTTGGAGCCGTGGGGTCCCAGTATACGGAAAACGCCATTTTAATGGTATTGTAAATAGGCCAAATAGTAAATATAGCAAGCAAAACAAGCGTAGGAGCAAGGTATAACCAAGCCTTCCATTTGTCAAACTTTTTGTAAACAAGGTTTACGAAGAATCCCTTCCAAATCCACTGCTTACAGAAAACTTCAACAAACCACACGAAAATGTTTTGTTTCTTTTCTGCCATTTTACTTCACCTCAAACCTGATTCTTTCTTCGGTTTCTGTATCAAAGAGGAATACCTTGTGCGCCTTGAGAGAGAAGTTGATGGTTTTATCTTCGTTGTTAATCTTGTAATCTGCGTCAACTATAGAACGGATAAGGGGATTGAGAGAATCTTTGTGAGTAGAAACTACCGAAACGTCACGTCCCATTACCTCAACGTTATTAAGATTGCAGGTAAGTGCGCCGTTCTTATCGGGAATGAAGCCCTCGGGACGGATACCAACGTGCACGGGTCTGTCGGAAACACCCTTAACGTCAAGAACAGCCTCGCCGCCCTCGCACTCGTAGCCAACGGTCTTGGTAACCGTTCTCTCGATCTGAGTCTCGTTGCCCTCGCTGTCGGTAACGGTTTCGTACTCAACGGTTTCCTCGTTTATAGGAGTTGCTGTGCCGCCGATGTAAAGCTTCTCACCCTTTACGTAGCCGGAGAATACGTTGATGGGGGGAGTACCGAGGAACTTTGCAACGAAGAGGTTTGTAGGATCGTCATAAACCTTCTGGGGTTCGCCGATCTGCTGAACGACGCCGAGCTTCATAACAACGATAAGGTCGGAGATGGACATAGCCTCCTCCTGGTCGTGCGTTACGAAGATGGTTGTGATCTTGGTCTCTCTCTGAATTCTTCTGATCTCCTCACGGGTCTGAAGACGAAGGCGCGCATCAAGGTTGGAAAGGGGCTCGTCGAGAAGAAGAACTCTCGGCATTTTTACAAGCGCACGTGCTATAGCAACTCTCTGCTGCTGACCGCCCGAAAGCTCACTGGGCTTTCTTTCCATAAGCTCGTCGATCTGAACGAGTCTTGCAGCCTCATATGCTCTTTCGATCATTTCATTTTTGCTGAGCCTGTCCTTACCCTTAAGATTCTCGAGGGGGAACATAATGTTCTGCTTTACCGTCATATGAGGGTAAAGAGCGTAGTTCTGGAATACAAGACCTACGCCGCGGCTCTCTGCGGGGAGCTCGGTAACGTCATCGTCACCAAAGAAGATCTTACCGCCGGAGGGCGCCTGAAGTCCGCTTATCATATAAAGAGTGGTACTCTTTCCGCAGCCGGAGGGGCCAAGCAGACCGATAAGCTTACCGTCGGGAATAGTGAAGGTGAAATCGTTCACCGCCACAACCTCTCCACCCGTCTTTTTATTACGGCTGGGGAAGACCTTTGTGAGATTTTGCAATTCTACTTTCATATAACCTCCTGAAAGTTAAATGTATTTTTATATATTTTTGTATGTCAAAAATCAATCCTTGTAAACAGCTGCACGCTCTGCCGCCTCGGCATGTACGCGCTTTTTGTATTCAAGCAGCTCTTCTTCGTTTGCAAAGATAAGCTGGCTTGCCATATCCACGCACACGGTCATAGCAAGCGCATCGTGGATCATGGGTCGGCTTTTGTTGAAGATTAGAAGTCCCGCCTCAAAAAGAAGAAGCAGGGCAAGCACGATCGTGCCCGTGATACCGAATAAGCCGAAGAAGGTGAAGGCGATAATGAAGATAGGCACCATTGTTTCTACGGTATACTTACCGAGTACCGTACGCACAAACAAGCCAACCGGGCTTATTTTGATGCCGCTTGTGAACATTACCGCGATACCGAATATTTTCTTACCGAGAGTCTGACCGTTGCCTATAATAAGAGGAACGACAAGCTCAAGAATAATGAACGCCGCAAGAATACCAAAGATGCCCGAAACGGCTACAGCGACGAGAAGCTCGGCAAACGATGCCGTAAAGGTCTCAGACTGAAAGATCTCGTCGTTAGCAGCGGCAAGCGCCTCGTCAAGCCTTGTGCTGTCCTCTTCCGAGAGAGCAAGCTTATCCTGCCCGGATATGCGGATATCCTCGATACCGTACTGTGCTTCATATTTATCAAGCACAGCGTTGTACTCGGCAAGGCACGCCTCCGAATGTCTGTCCCCATCCATGATAGAGAAGATCGCCCAGATAACGCCTACCGCCACCGTAACTATCAGTATCATATCAAACAAAAAAGCCGATATTCTCTTACCCATGCTTGCCTTTTGCAGATCGTATATCATACATAAATCTCCTCTCGCATTTAATAAAGAATACCGTACTTCTTAAAATTTAAATATTTATATAAATTACCGCGTTATAACCGCGCCATATTATAATAACATACCGCGAGATAAAAATCAAGAACAAAAGTGCATTTTTCTAACATTTTCCTGATATTTCATTCTTTTTTTACAAAAAGATCGCGCGAAACTATCCGTTTTGCACAATTGGCTTGACAAATCGGGGCAAAAATGGTATACTCCTATGGCGCGACAAGCCCCGCCGGGCGGCGCAAACGATGAAAAAATAAAGGATCACCTGCTATGCAGGTGAGGTGTGAAAATGAAAAAGCTTAATCTTGCGGGAGAGAGGGCGCTCTCCCATCCCCTTGCCGTATCGGCGATCGCACTTCTTTGCTGCCTTTTATGGGGTAGCGCAACGCCCTTTATCAAGCTTGGATACCAGTATATGATGCCCGAGCGTGACGTGCCCTCCACTATTCTCTTTGCCGGAATACGCTTTCTTTTTGCGGGCATTCTTACCGTTGTGATATTCAGCATTGCGCGCCGCCGCGTGCTCTTCCCCAAGGCTAAAAGCTGGGGCAAGGTATGCTTGGTTTCGGTTTTCCAAACCGTGCTTCAGTACATATTCTTCTACGTTGGTCTTGCCAACACAAGCGGCGTTAAGGGTACGATCCTTACGGGCTCGTCTACCTTCTTTGCAATTCTTATCTCCTCGCTTATCTTCCGTATGGAAAAGCTTGATTTAAAGAAGATCGCGGCATGCGTGCTCGGTCTTGCGGGCATCGTTGCTATAAATATCAACGGCCTTGAGCTTTCAATGAACTTCCTCGGTGACGGCTTCTGTATCTTCTCTGCAGTCTCGCTCGGTATATCCTCTACCCTCATCAAGATCTTTTCAAAGGACGAGGACCCCGTTACCATAAGCGGCTATCAGTTTATTATCGGCGGTACGGTTATGATCTGCATCGGTCTTGCCTTTGGCGGTAAGATAGATCTTTCAAGCGCGGCAGGTGTTGGAATACTTGCGTATCTTTCGCTCCTTTCCGCGGTTGCATACTCGCTTTGGGGCATGCTTCTTAAGCACAACCCCGTATCCCGTGTTACGGTATTCAGCTTTACCACCCCCGTTTTCGGCGTGCTGCTTACCCTGCTTATGATCGCCCTTAAACTCCTTGACGAAACAAGCAACGTCTCCCCCGTCTCCCTCATCCTTGCCCTTGCCCTTGTCAGCGGCGGCATCCTGCTGTTAAACATCAAGCTTAAGAAAAAAGACGAGAAAAATTAACCCCCATAAAACGCAAGAGAGTACCGCGGTAAACCCGAGGCACTCTCTTTTTCTATCTATCACTTCGCCATGGCCGAAGCTTCACTGCCGAAGATATCTACACTCGCACCGCGACGTGCCCCGTGCTATATCTTCAATATTCTCCTTACCACGTATGCAACCGGCTTTGGCGCTCTTATGAGTATTATTTTCATATTTTTCTCCGAGGTGGGAAGGTCTCCCATTACATTATATGAAAACGCGGCGTTATGCGGCACAGATCTCGATAACGAGCACGCTTATATCGTCCCTGCCGCCGCCGTGGCTTACTGCGGCATCAACAACGCTTTTTGCATAGTCTGCAAGCGGAAGCTCGCTGCCCTTGCCGAGAAACTCAACAAGCCATTCGCACTCGTCCGCGCCTGCTAAAATGCCGTCCGAGAGCATTATTACCTTATCCCCTTCAAGGACCTTGGCAGCGATGCACTCCGCATCAACCTCCTTTATTACGCCGAGGGGTACCGTTTCGGATCTTATTCTGTAAAGCGAGTCTCCGCGTTTGATAAACGAGGGCGCAGCACCGCTTTTAACAAAGCACGCCTCCCCACCTACAAGATCAAGCGAGAAAAGATCCACGCTTACCGAGCATTCCTCTGCCCCACCGCGTATCACCGAGTTGAGGGCGTGCATTGCGGTGGTATAGCCTAACCCCGTGCCGAGTGTTGAGGCTAAAAAGTCTGCCACAAACAACGAGGTGCGGCGTGCCTCCTCACCGCTGCCCATACCGTCCGAGATAAGACCGTATGCATAGGAATTTGCGCCCATAAAGGCGCGTGCCGTATCGCCTGAGGGCTCGCCGGAGCTGCCGCTTGCGCTTGCAAGCGCGCTTTTGAGCTTGTATTTTTCGGCGGCGCGGCACTGCATTACCACCATCTCGTCACGGCGGAAGTATTCGGGCACCCCGAGCTTATAGCCGACCGCCGCGGAAAGGCTCTCGCGCAAAGCGGGGGCTGTTATCATTGTGCCGTCCGTATCCTCGCCTGCCATAATGAAGTAGGGGCGAGAGGTGCCGAACGCCCTTATAACGCCATCCTGAAAGCCCGCGCTTATAAAGACCTCCTCGCAAAGAGAGGTAAGCTGCTCGTTAAGCTCACGCTCTGCATCGGCACGGGCACATATATCCGAGGCAAAGCGGGAGAGCACGGAATAGGAATCGCAGGCGGCGCTGCCGGGTGAAAATTTTCTTATATCGGAGGCGGCGGCACCGAGCGCATTTTCAAGCACGTGTGCGGCGCTTGCCCCTTCACTTCTGTATGCAAGAGCCATTGTGCCCACCATATCGGTAGCGCGGCGGTGCTTGTCTCTGTCAGGGCTTTCCTTTGCCTCGCAGGTAAGGTATCGCACGGCGGGAAGCATCAGGGATGCGCCTATGAGATATTCGGGAAAAATACTTAAAAATCCCGACACGCCCCCTGCATATGCGCCCCAAATACCGCATACCGCGCCGCCTGCCGCAAGCGCATATATAGCGCCGTAGCCAAAGATCAGCCCCGAGGCAGCACCCGTAAGCGCAAATGCGGCGGAATACAAGCCGCTTACAAGAGCGGATGAGCAAAAGCCAACCACGGCCCCGGAAGGTGCGCCAAAGCGCTTGGCGGCAAAAAGGGTTATCACGGTAGCGAATATATATGAGATATCGATGCCGAAAAGATTATAGCGTGATAGCGCAAGCGAGGTAAAGAGAATAAGTGAAAGGGCGGCTATACGGAAGGCTATACCCGATATACGCCCACCCCGTGTTAGCTTTACACGCCCCCTGCCAAGCACAAGCTCGCGCACGGATGCCCCGCCGAGATAAACGCCCGAGAATATAAGGGTAAAGAGGGCAGGCAGGAGCGTCATTGACACGCCAAAGGCAATACCGTCTACCGATATACCCGACAAAAGCAGCTCGTATACCGCGGCAACAAAGCCCGCTATCAGCGCCGAGCACACGCGCAGCATCACGCTTTCCCCAAAAAGGCTGCCGCCGCCCGAAAACAGTAGGTGGCGAAGAGTGCCGCGCTCCCCTTGCTCCTCTCCTTTTTCCTCGCGCCGCTCCGAGCCGGATATTACAACGCGCAGGAATACCGCAAGCACGGATATAAGACCGTATATTATACCCGACCTACCGAGGGTAAGCGAGCCGAGAAGCGTGCCGATAAGGGCAAGCCATACGCCGCCCGTGAGGGATGAGCACAGTGCAAGCCCAAGCGGATACGCGCCGAACACAAGGTGCGTGCCGCCGAAGAGAAAGCCGAGCGCGACCGTGCCTACGCCTACCCAAAGCCCGATATTGTCTGCACGGGGTATACCGTGCGCGGCGGTGCGCCATTCCCTGCCCTTTTTATTTTCTTTTGCATCAGTCGACATAATTTATCTCCTTTTTTCATAGAATAGGACTTTTTTATCATTATACCTCTCTCTTGTCGCGGCTTTTGTCATATTCCGTATGGCGTGGAAGTGGGTTTGCCGTCGTTTTTTGAGGCACGCTTGTGCATTCGGTCGCATACGTGCCGTTTTGCGGTGAGGGTGCGTTTTTTTGCGATATTTAAGCGCCGCGAGTGCCAAAGTGACAGAGATGGGCGCAAGTGTTTAAATTTTACGCGCACTTCGGTTGAAATTTTAAAATATTTGTGCTAAAATATAGCTATAGATAAGTTATTAAGCTAACATTACTCGGAGGAACGTATGAAAAGCGGAATTATTGTGCTTAAAAAAGAGGCGGGCATGACCTCGCAGACGGCGGTGAACCGCGTAAAGCGGCTCTTTGGCGTTGACAAGGCGGGCCATACCGGCACGCTTGACCCCATGGCAACCGGAGTTTTACCCGTGCTTGTGGGCAGGGCGGTAAAAATAAGCGAATTTATGCTTTCCTCCGATAAATATTACCGCGCTACGCTGCGCCTTGGTATTACGACGGACACCGAGGATATAACCGGCACGGTGCTGACCGAGTGCGAGGTGAAGTCAAGCGAGAGCGAGGTTATGGATGCTATAGCCTCGTTTGTTGGCACGTACAAGCAAACGCCGCCTATGTACTCCGCGCTTAAGGTTGGCGGCAAAAAGCTTTGCGACCTTGCAAGGGCAGGCGTTGAGATCGAGCGCGAGGCAAGGGATATCACCGTTTTTGATATAGATGCAAGGCGCATCGACGACGTAACGTACGAGCTTGACGTCCACTGCTCAAAGGGCACGTACATACGCACTCTGTGCGCAGATATAGGCAAAAAGCTTGGCACGGGTGGCGTTATGGCATCACTTATACGCACACACGCCTCGGTTTTTGATCTTGACGATGCAATGACGCTTGCCGAGCTTGAAGCGCTTGGAGACAAGAGGGACGGATGCATTTTACCTGCGGAGCGCATTTTTGAGGACCTGCCCGTAATAAAGCTTCCCGACTTTTTTGCAAGGCTTGCAAGATGCGGCGCAGAGATATATACCGAGAAGATAAAGGCAGCGCTTGCCGAGGGTGAGCGCGTGCGCCTTTATGATAATGAGGGCTTCTTTGCCCTTGGAGAGGTTAGAAAATACGACACGGGGCTTGCCATAAAGCCCATAAGACAGCTTTAAGCGAAAGGAACGAAAAATATGGGATGGACACAAAAGCAATTCGATGCCATAAACACGCGCGACCGCACCCTTCTTGTAAGTGCGGCGGCAGGCTCGGGTAAGACGGCTACGCTTACCGAGAGGATCATACAGTCGATACTTGACGAAAAAAATCCCGGCGATATCGGCAGAATGCTTATAGTTACGTATACCAATGCCGCAGTGGACGAGCTGCGCACCCGTGTTGCATTAAAGATACGTGAGGCGGCTGATGCCGCGCCCGACAATGCGGCGCTTGAGGAGCAGCTTTTGCGCATCAAGGATGCGAAGATAATGACGATCACCTCGTTTTGCAACACGATTCTGCGCTCCAGCGCGGAAAGCATCGGCTTATCCCCCACCTACCGCATAGCCGAGCCGAGCGAGGCTAAAATAGTAAGCTCTGCCGTTTTGGAGGGGCTTATCAACGCGGCGTACGAGGGCGTGCTTGACGGCGTGTGCACCTCGCAGGAGTTTATCGCACTTGCAAACGCGCTTTCAAACGTAAAAAACAGCGGCTCACTTGCCGATGCAATAAGCTTTCTTTACGATAAGCTGAAGTCTACCGAGGACGGTGTTGCCACCCTTGGCGCGCTTATTGAGGAATATGACCCGAAGGGCTTTTCCTCTGTTGAAAAAACGCGGCTTGGCGATTACATATGCAACTTTGTGCGCGATGCGTTTATGGAATACGAGCGCCTTTACATCTCTATCGCACCGCTTGCGGGCGCGGAGAAGATGGACAAAAAGAACCTTGAGCTGCTTGATTCCGATCTTGGATTTGTGCGCTCGGTGTGTGACTCGCACGGCTACACCGATATGCGCGATGCGCTTTCAAAGTACAAGGCAGGCAGGGTATCAAGACCGAAGCCAGATAATACCACCGAGTTTTCCGAGCGCTTTGCCTTTATACACGATTCGCTTGCCGCTGACGTAAAAAAGCTTACGGCTGAATATTTTTCATACACGGAGGGCGAGTGGGCAAGCACCTATGCGGCACTTTACTCTACCCTTTCGGTGCTTTACCGCTTTATGGACGAGTATGACAGGCGCTTTGCGGATGAGAAAAAAAGGCGCAGCATATGCGAGTTTTCCGACGTGGAGAGGTATGCATACACCGCGCTTTGGGAAAATGGCGAGCGCACCGAGCTTGCGCACGAGCTGGCGGCAAAGTTCGATGCCATTTACGTTGACGAGTATCAGGACGTAAACGCCCTGCAGAACAAGATATTTGAGGCTATATCCACCGATACCAACCGCTTTATGGTTGGTGATATCAAGCAAAGCATTTACGGCTTCCGCGCGGCACGCCCCGATATCTTTGCGGATATGAAGGCGCACTACCCCGAGCTTGGCACACCCGGTGACCGCCCTGCGGCATCGATATTTATGTCTAACAACTTCCGCTGTGACGAGCCCGTTATAGACTTTGTCAACGGCGTGTTTGATACGCTTTTCTCCCTTAAGGGGCAAAGCATCGGCTACACGGACGGCGACCGACTTGTTTTCTCGAAGATATACAAGGAGGGCGAGCATCCGATAGGGCACGTGCCTGAAATACATCTTATAGAAAAGCCGAGCACCAGCGGTGCTGAAGGTGAAAGCGAGGAGGAAGCGGTTGCGCGTGAGGAGCGCGAGAGCGCAGAGCTTGAAGCATATTACATCACCAAAAAGATCGCTGAGATCATAGGCAAGCCCTTGGCAAACGGTGACCCCATTATGCCTAAGGATATAACCGTGCTTATGAGATCGGTTAAGGGAGACCTTGCACGCGAGCTTTCCACACGCCTTGCAAACGTGGGTATACGTACAAGCGTAGTTGACACGGGTAGCCTCTTCCTTGATGAATCGGTGCTTTTAGCCCTCTCCTTCCTTTACTGTATAGACAACCCGCGCCGCGACGTTTACCTTGCCGCGCTTATGTGCTCGCCCCTCTTTGGCTTTACGCCGGACGAGCTTCTTAATATAAGGCGCGCCTCGGAGAGCGAGACTCTTTGGGAGGCTCTTTCGGAGTTCGTGGCAAAGAACCAGAGCTACGAGCGCGGAGTGCGCTTTATTGCCTCGCTTATCCGCTACAGACGCCTTTCCGAGGGTAAGCGCACAGACGAGCTTCTTACTATGATCTATCGCGAGAGCGGACTTATGGCGCTTGCCGCAAGGAACGGCGGCAGAGAGAATCTTGTTCTTTTGCACTCCTATGCGCGCAAGTATGAGGCATCCGACTTTAAGGGGCTTTACAGCTTTATCAGCTATATAAACGAGATAATCGAGAGCGGCGAGGAATTTGAATCGGCAAGTGCCGAGGCAGAGGAAAACGCGGTAAAGCTTATGACCGTGCATAAATCCAAGGGTCTTGAGTTCCCCGTTTGCATACTTGCAAACACCTCATCGCAGGGTAAGCCGAGCAAAGAAAGGATCACCTTCTCGGATACCTTCGGCATCTCTCTTAAGCTGCCCGACGACACGGGTCTTGCCCTTGTTGAAAACCCTGCGGGCAAGATAATCGATCACTATATCAAGAAGGGCGAGTATGAGGAGGAGCTGCGCGTGCTTTACGTAGCCCTTACCCGTGCGCGCGAAATGCTGTACGTTTACGGCACGTGCAAAACCGCAGAAACGGATAAGTACCTTAACAAGGTGAGAAACATAGGTGAGGCTAACTCCCCCTATCTTATAACCCAAGCAAAGACCTTCCTTGATATGATACTTTCAGCGCGCAAGTGCGGCAGGCTGACTATAGAGAACGGCACGCCGAAAAGCTTGCATATAGATCCCGTAAAGCTCCCCGAAAAAAAGGCCGCCGCCGAGGTCAAAAAGAAAAAGCCCGTAATAACCGCAAGCGCGGAATACGAGGCGAGATTCAATTTTGTAAATCCGCGCCACCACCTTGAAACGCTTCCCGAAAAGATATCCGTATCCCGCCTTGCGCCGGGGCTTCTTAACGAGAGCGAGGAGGGCGAGATTGACTTTAGCGCCTACGATCTTCTTGTGCGCGAGGGCATTTTGCCCACCGAGGCAGATGGCCTTAAGGATATAGACGGTACGGAGAGCACAGATGGCGAGGGTGAAACCGAGAGCCGCGCATACGCGCCTGCATTTGCCGTGGAATCAACCGTGCCCGACAGTGCCGCGCGCGGTATTGCAACCCATACCGTAATGCAGTTCTGCGATTTTGAGAATCTTGAAAAGAAAGGTGCGAAAGCCGAGCTTGAAAGGCTTATCGAGGCGGGCTTTATAAAGGCGGAGGATGCCGCGCTTGTGCGTATAGACGAGATCTGTGCCTTTGTTCGCTCCGAGCTTTTTGCCGAGATGCGCCGCGCAAAGCGCCTTTGGCGCGAGCAGCGCTTTAACGTAAAGCTGCCTGCGGTGAACTTCATTGAGGATAACGAGAAAAATACAAAGAGACGTGCGGCGCTTATGCACGAGGAGCTGCTTGTGCAGGGCGTTATAGACTGCGTTATAGAGCACGAGGACGGCACGCTTCACCTTATCGACTACAAGACCGACCGCACAAGGCGAGGTAAGGCGGGCGAGGAGCAGCTTCTTTCGGCACATACGCGCCAGCTTTCCTACTACGCCGAGGCAATACGCCTTATGTTTGGCAAAAGCCCCGACAAGGTGGGCATATATTCCCTGCAGCTTGGATACGAGATACCCGTTAGTATTGACAAGAGCTGATGCTTATGCTACAATATATTTAAATAAAGTACAGAAAAGAGGTGTATATAGTGGCATTGCAGGAATCGGGAGAGATGTATCTTGAAACCATTTACGTTTTGCTGCGTGACGGTGAGAACATCCACGCGGTAGACGTATGCGAGGCGCTTGGCTACTCAAAGCCCTCGGTAAGCCGTGCTATGGGCATTCTCAAAAAAGAAGGATATATAACCGTAGACCGCGAGAGCCATATCCACCTTACGGACCGTGGGCTTGCGGTTGCAGAGCAAATGTACAAGCGCCACACGATCCTTTCAAGCTTTCTTGAAAGCATCGGCGTTCCCGCCGATATCGCATCGCGCGATGCGTGTAAGATAGAGCACGTGATCAGCGAGGAAACGTTTGCGGCAATAACAGACAGCCTTAGAAAAAAGGAGGAGACCGTATGAGCGAAAACGATAACATCCGCGAAGGAAACGGCGCAGCCGTTAACGAAACCGAAAATTCATCCGCTACCGATACGGTGGCCGTACCCGTGAGCACCGAAGGTGCAGCTGATACCGCAGCACAAGCCACCGCTGAAGCAGGCACACAGCGCCCTGCCGACGTAGCCGACGAAAGTGCCGCCGAAGCAAGCACGGAACACCCTGCCGATGAAGCCGCCGAGAGTGCCGAAGGCACCGCAGCGCAAGCACCCGTGGTAAGCGAGGAGCAGGCAAGGCGTGTTATAGAGGCGGCAATTGCCGAGGCAAGAGCGCGCGAGGCGCATGCCGAGATCAGACGTGCCGAGGGCGCAAGAAGCTTCGAATCTAACAGCTTTGTCAGCTACGTTGACAACAAAAAAGCATACAAGGACTATGACCGTGTTGAATCGGACGGCAAAAAGAGATCCGATCTTTCTACCCTCAGCTGGGCGCTCTTTATGATCGCCTTTGCATTTGGATTTGCAGCACTCTTTGTTTTGATCGTCTCTGCGGCAATAAAGGAAAACCTTACTTTCGTTATAGTGCTTTTGTCATTGATATGCGTTGTAAACATTGTTGTTGGCTTTATTGTGCTTAAGCGCGGCGTGCACGGCTTTAAAAACCTGCTTGTTGGCTTTATAGGGGGCTTTTGCTTCATCCTTATGATCACAATATCCGGCTCTGTGTTTGACTACGAGGGTGACAGTGGCTTTGGTGAGATCTTTGATTCCGGTGACGAGAAGGCTGTAGCGGATATGATAGATGAGATCGGCGCCGCAACCGGGCTTTATCTGCCCGATGGATACGATGATTTTTACGAATATTCTTCGTCTGTCACAAGCGAATTCACCCTTTATTACGAGGACGAGCAAAGCGTTAGCGATCTTATATCCGCAATGTCATCCCACGGTAAGTTTATAAACAAACTGCCCACCGCACTTTTAGGCTGCCTGCCCACAACCGAGCGCACCTATGACGAGGATTGCTACTACCTTATATACAACAGGGACGACGGCAGATTCAACAG
>JAZRLU010000318.1:0-2454 GCA_045647045.1 Eubacteriales bacterium | reverse complement strand
ACCGCTTGGCCTCCGACTTATTGCGCCGCGCTTGCAGAGGCGTTTGCGGATACGGCAGCCTCCGGGCTTGGAGCTTTCTCACGCGGCGCGTTTGATCCCTTTAGAATGAAGGCGGTGGAGCGCGGTCTTTCGGGCGGTATGTCCATCCCCGGTACGCTTGCTTCGCTTCTTGCACCTGCCCTTATATCCCTGATCCCCCTTGCCTTTGGGGTAATAGACGGTACCGCCTTTATCATCGCGGCGCTCTCGGGCTTTGTCGGCGCGATATTTGACAGTATGCTTGGCTCTCTTATGCAAGCAAAATACAAGTGCACCGTATGCGGTAAGATCACCGAAAAGCGCGTGCATTGCCGTGAAAAAACAGAACGTATCGGTGGTATCGGCTTTGTAAACAACGATGCCGTAAATATAATGGGCACCGTATTTTCGGCGGCTTTAGCCTTCGCCGCGTATATGATCCTTAAATAATTTAATAACCGCGCTTTTGCCCCTCTACGTTGCAAAACGTGTATTTACAAAGGGCTGTCTCATTTTTCGTTTGAGACAGCCCTTTTATTTTGTGTTTTATGATCCTGTTAATTCTTGCGGATCTGCTCGCCATACCCAAGCTCACGGTAGAATCTTCCGTGCTCCTTGACAGCCTTTCTGTATTCGTTCGGCGTTATGCCTTCAACCTTAAGGAAGGAACGGAAAAAGGATCTTTCGCTTACGAATCCGCATTCAAGGCTTATATCAATGATTTTCGCATTGCTTTGCCTTAGCTTGATCTTGGCACGCTCAACACGGAAAAGATTTAAAAGCGTGCGGAAGTTGTACTCGTGAAGCGGGGCAAGCTGGCGCGATATATGGCGCGGCGTATAGCCGAGAGCCTTGGAAACGGTATGTATTGTAAGCGGCTCCGAGTAGTGCATATCGAGGTATATAAGTATCTCGGAAAGAAGAGATTTTTTGCTTTTTGTATCCTTTGTTACGCTCGTTGCGGCGAAATATTCTTCAAATACGGAAAGGAGTACGATAAGCATTCTTCTTTGAGCCTCGTAGCTGAAGGGCACCATTTCCTCATCCGAGCTCGGCAGTCTTGGCTTAAGGAATTGCATAAGACTGTCGGAGATCCTGAAAAAGGCGCTGTTACGAATATTGTATAACTCTTCGTCCGAAAACTCTCCCATTATCAATTCGCCGGAAAATACGCATAGCCAGAATTCAACCTCGGATTTTGAAGTAAGACAATGCTCGGCAAAGGGGGAGATAACGGCTACGTCACCTGCACGCAGCACCTTTTCCTCTCCGCTCACGGTCGCGTTCAGTTCACCCGACGTAACGATGATCACCTCAGAGCATTGATGTATGTGCATTTGCACGGTGTACGGACCGATTTTGAAGGCAGAACGGTACATTCCGCTGTTGTCAAAGTTTACTATTTGTATTTCCATTCAGCATTTACCTTTTTGTTGTAAGAATATCACAAAGCGCGTTGGTCATATCTAACAAAGGAAAATTGGGATAAAACCATAATGTCCGCTTTTGTCACTAAATTATACCACTAATGGCACACGTTGTCAATACTAAAATGCTACAATTAATTTAGCGGCGAGGCGTGCAAAACGCACATCTGCCGCACCCGATTTTTTTATTTTTTATTTAAAAATATCAAAAAAGCGCACAAAAATATTCGAAAGGGAAGAAGATTATGAAAAAAATCAATCTTAAAGCGTTGATTTTGATCATAGCTACCGTGGCAGTCATTATGTCCTGTTTTATGATATTTGCTTTTGCGGATGACAATGATTCTGTCAGTGCTATGATCGACATTAATGCGGATGAAACGCTTAATGCGGCATTCATCAAAAAAATGAGGCTGGAGAACGACGGATACATAGGTATTCCCGTTGAGCTTTCATTCTATTATGATTACGCAACTCACGGAAAGGCAACTCCCGTAGGTCATCTTGATCCGGACGGTGATGCCGTTGTGCTTTACGTTGTCAATACCAACGTAGAGAGAATAGGCACCAAGTCCGATGTTGAGATCATAAAGGGCTTACTTAACAGGGGCTACGTTGTAGCGGTTGCCGATTATTTCAATAATAAGAAGGCGGTTTCCCCCGCACTTGACTGGTCTGCGCAGGGAATAAGAGAGGCGCTTTATAAGGGCGAATACTTCTCCGATATCTCCGATAAGGTTGGCGCAGGCAAGTACGTTACCAACTTCATCCTTCCCGCAGGCTATGACGTTGAGCCTTATCAGATCTTCTGGGAAATCGATAAGCACTCGGCAGACGGAACGCTTGAGAAGATAGTGGAGAACTGGAATACCGACTTCAGATCCTCTCAACAAAAGGATAAGCTTGTTTATTGGCGTGATGAAAACGGCAACAGAAAGGCTACCTGGAATGCGCCCGACGGCTCTTCTCCCGTATGGCTTAATGCAAGCGGTAAGGAGGATGCAAACGG
>JAZRLU010000317.1:0-7466 GCA_045647045.1 Eubacteriales bacterium | reverse complement strand
TACCGTCTACGCTCACGGTAACCTCGTAGGATGCCGCATCGGAAACCGCAGACCAATTGAAGGTCTCGTCAGTCTCGTTATAAACGATGCTGCCAACAGACTCAAGGTTTCTCTCGTATACGAAGGTCTCGGATACGGATGCCGCATAGCCGTCTGCAGATGCGGTAACAACGAAGGTGATACCGCCCTTCTTCATCTGGCAGTTAGCGAAGTTATAAATGGTGGAATTACCGTTGGATACGTAAGTGTGTACGTGCTCGGAGTTGCCGCAGGATACGGTGATATAGTATCTCTCGGCGCCCTCTACCGCGCCAAACACAAGAACCTTACCGTCTACAACCTCGAATCTCGATACTCTGTCAAGCGCGCGGTTAGTATAATATCTTACCGCGGTAGCAGAATCGGAGCCCTTGGTAGCGGTAACCTCGATCTTGTACTCGCCTGCTGCAAGGGATGCAAAATCAAAGGTCTTGGTGGTTGCACCTGCAACGCTGCCGTCAAACAAAACCTCACCGGTTGCGGAAGATGTGATCTTCACGGTATACGCAACGTTGATATCGCCTGCAGACCACTTAACAGAGCCTGCGTCAACGCTTACGTCGGGAGTCTTTACCGCATCGGACTTGTTGTTCCATACAGCGTAAAGAGTGGTGTTGGCGGATATAGCCATTCCCTCGTATGCCTCGTAGGAAAGCTTATCGCCGTTCTCGGTCATACTTACGTACCAGCCCACGAAGGTATAGCCTTCACGAACGGGCTCGGTGTAATCAGCACCGAATACAAGCTTGCCGCCAACGGTAAGCACGTTTTCATAGGTGCTCTCAGCATAGCCGAGGTCAAAGTCAACAACGTACTCGTTTACACCCTCTGCGGACTGTGCCCACTTAGCATAGAGGGTTATATCGGACTGTACGGGAGTCTGGGGGAATGCATAGGGGGTGGTAAACGCATTATCGCTATACCAGCCGAGGAATACGTATCCCGCTCTCGTAGGATCTGCAGGCTTCGCTACGGTCTTACCGTTTACTACAGTGCTGTCTTCAACAGGATTGCCGCCCTGCGAATCAAATTTTACAACGTAGTCGATTTCACGAAGATATACGGAGGTGATATCACCAATAGTAACGGTGAGCTTACCGCCGTCGATAACACCGGTAGCCGTTCCGTCCTCGTCTCTGAAGAAATCAAACGATACCTCGGTCTCATTACTTACCGTGTATTCGCCCGACTTATTGTAGCGGGGACCGTTAATGGTGAATTTGTTGCCGCCGTGCAAAGAGAGCTTATAATCTCCTGCCGGGGTCTCGTAGTAGTATACACCCGTCTCAGGTCCCTCAACGTAAGCAGGGGGAGCATCGGGCGTATCGTTTGCACTAACAACAGCTATAATAGTGATTATCGATGCAACGAGAAGAACCGCAGCAGCGATAAAAGCAACAAGCCATTTGTTTTTTGCAAGCCATGCCTTTATTTCCATAATTTCCTCCTTCTTTTCATCAGGCACTATTTAAAGTTTTTGCGCGTGCGTAGATGAATTAAAAAATAAAGATATTTCATTTTAATGCTTTTTCCATAGAATGTCAATAGGTTGTTAATAATTTTATTTAAATTGTATAATATTTTTTATATTTTATGGTGGTTTTCGACAACAAAAATGCAAGCATTAGTGCACTTTGCAATGGAAAAATGCAAGTTCTTGCATTTTTCCACAAATTTCTCCTCCCCCCTTAACAAAACAGCACGGATGCCGCCGCCGATTTAGGCTTTAGCATCCGTGCTGTATTTACAAAAAATTAACTTTTATTTTGAATCAAATACGCGGATAAGATCCTCTGCTATGCATACCTGCTCGTTCCACATGGGGTGGCTGAACATATCCTCGGCGCTTGCATCCTTGCCTATTGCTGCGGATATATCCTTAAAGTTTTCGCATATGGCAAGCACACCTGCCTTAAGCTTTTCGCTGTTTTTTCCAAGGTGGGAAACGGTATAAGACTGATAGGAAAGATCCCATTCCTCCATAACAACGTCCGGCGTATCGTAGCTCTTGCGGCGGCGGTCCACCTTTATAAGATCGGTAAGGATCGAATAAAGATACTCGCGCGTTTCCCTGCTCACACGACGGTTATGACCTACTGAAAGAGTGATCATCACCGTAAGCAGGATCGATATTATGTGAAGGAAGAAGGATATTATAAAAATAAGATAGTATACGTCGGGGCGTGCAAAATCAAAATCAAGCCAGATAACGCCCATGATGCCAAGCACAATGGCAAGCACGTAGCCCTGTATCTGTATGCAGAGCATCGGCAGCGTTATACCGTCGTGCGAGGCAGTTCTGCCACCGCCAACGCGGAAGAAAATACCGAGCTTTTTGATCTTTATATGCCGCAACTCCCGGGATGAAAGCTTGCTCATACGTATCTGCGCCGTTTGCGGAACGAGTACGATGAGCACTATCAAAATTACAAGTAAAACGAGATCCAAATCAGATACCTCAATTTCGCGATATAGGATTATTTTAACAGATTAACGGGTAAATGTCAATAGCAAGACGAAATTTGCACACACTCTTGCCGTTTTTATACATAAAAGGCAAAAAAAGAAAAAGGTGCGGTGGGCAGCAGGTTGCCCGAAATCCGCACCTTCTTCATTTAAAGAAGATAGAAAATTACTTAACTTCAACTTCTGCGCCTGCAGCCTTGAGCTGCTCAGCGATCTTCTCAGCCTCTTCCTTGGAAACTGCTTCCTTGATGGTCTTGGGAGCGGACTCAACGAGGTCCTTAGCGTCCTTAAGACCAAGGCCGGTGATCTCACGTGCAACCTTGATAACTGCGAGCTTGTTAGCGCCTGCAGCCTTAAGTACAACGTCAAACTCGGTCTTCTCCTCAACGGGAGCTGCTGCTGCACCAGCTGCGGGAGCTGCTGCTGCTACGGGAGCTGCGGATACGCCGAACTCCTCCTCAAGTGCCTTAACAAGGTCTGCGAGCTCGAGAATAGTGAGCTCCTTTACGATCTCAAGGATCTGGGTAGACTTTTCATTCATTTTAGATTTCCTCCAAATATTAACAAAATTTATTCAAATTAGATTATGCAGAAATTAAGCCTCTGCGGGAGCCTCGGCACCTTCGCCGTTTTCTTTGTCGATCTTTGCCTGAAGAACATAAGCAAATCCGTAAAGAGAGGACATAAGGCTGCCCATCATCTTTGCGATAAGTACTTCCTTCGAAGGTGTTGCTGCAAGAGCCTCAACGCCTGCCTGATCGATAACGCCGCCATCAACGAAGCCGGCCTTGATCTCAAAGCACTCGATCTTATCTGCATACTCCTTCATAATCTTTGCGGGGGCAATGGGATCATCCTGGCTGATCGCAATTGCAGTCATACCGCTAAGATACTGCTTCATATCGCCGTAGCCTGCAAGATCGCAAGCCTTACCGGTAAGAGTATTCTTCATAACGGTGTACTCTACGCCTGCCTTACGGAGCGCATTACGAAGCTCTGTATCTTCAGCAACCTTAATGCCCTCGTACTTAACGAGAACAGCGGAAGCCGCAGTCTTGAGCTTAGCTGCAAGAGTTTCAACAACCAGTTTCTTTTCTTCAAGAATCTTATTGCTTGGCATTATTCTACCTCCATTTAAATTAAAACAAAAAATCCCTCCCGACAAAAGCACAAAGCTATGACCGAGAAAGGACAAACAAAAATATAAATTATTAAAGTTCGTTCACCTCGGCAGGAAAGCTGATTGCTTTTACCGGAACCTGCTGTCTTAGGATACCTGTGGTATTATACTACAAAGTTTGTTGATTGTCAATAGGTTTTTTGAAAAAAGTTGAAATTTTTTTCGTCGGTATAAAAAATGCCGAAAATATGCTAAAAAAGCACCCTTTTCGGCATTTTTTTGTTAATCCTCAAGCATTACCGAGGGAACGTCCTCGTCGATAATAAGACGGTATGCTCTGTGAAGAAGGCTTATATCGTGATGCGTATAGAACGAAAGCCATATAGCGGCGTTTATTGCCTCCTCATCGGTTGCGGCATCGGTTACTGCTTTGCAAAGACTGTCATATCGGAGGATCTGTGAAAGAATCGCACCGTCACAAATGCAAAGATCCCTCGCACTGTCATAGGTATACTGTCTTAGAGTGTAGCCGTGCTCCTCTACCCACTTTTTGTGCTTAAGATCGCGTAAGTACAGATCCGCTTCGGTATTTATGCTTTCATAGTGCAAAATAGCCTCGGCAACGTAGCCCGCAGCATCTGTAGTTTGCCATACGGCGCGGCGTACAAGCGGATTTATAAGAGGCTTTACGTATGAAAATACGGGCTTTTCGTAAATATCGTCAAGATCAAATTGCGCACCGCACACGGAGATAAGGGTAAGGTCGCTTATATCGATACCGCGCTCCTTAAGCACAAGGGCGAATGCCGCGCAGGCGTAGCCCGCAAAAAAGTCGATTATATATTCGGTGACCCGTTTGCCGCCTACCTCTGCCTCTACCTGCCAAAGACCGTAAGCGTAAGGCTCGTAATCCTCTTCTTCGGGATAGCGCGTAACACCGATGCCCGTTACCCTTACGGCGTTTTCCTTCTCCGTGCCGCCGTCACAAACGACCGCGGATGCAAGATGCCCCTCGCTGTCATGGGTAACGTAAAAGTCTTCTGTGAATATATACTTCTCTATCTTCATTTTTCCGCTTTATTTCCTTTTATATTTTTACATAGGGCGAAACGGTGCCAAGCTTATCCTACGAATACCGAGCAAAAGCTCAGGTTGGGTTTATTTTCGTTTTATCGGGCTTGGTATGTGCGCCCTTTGCATCCTTTAAGAAGAATAAAAATTCGATAAACGATCTGTGATACGGGATAAATTCATCCGCATCAAGCATAGCGAGTATTTCATCAAGGGTGGCGTATTTTGCATCCATTACCTCTGTGCTTTGAAGCACAAGGGAGTCTATCGGCACGTCACGCTTGATTATATACATATCACCGACGCCGCCGCCAAACGAAAGCGAAAGAGACGGGCGAAGGGCGCTGAAATCCTCACGTATTCCAAGCTCCTCGTAAAGCTCGCGCTCTGCTGCCTCGGAGCTTGTTTCACCTGCTATAACGCTGCCGCCAACGGTAACGTCCCACATACCGCTCCAGCCGTCCTTATCAAGCACGCGGCGCTGAATAAGCATTCTTCCCTCGCTGTCAAAGAGGGAGATATGAACCACAGCCCTGTAATAGCCATCCGGCACGGGATCTCCGCGCCTCATTGTAAGCCCGGTTTTTTGGCGATTTTTATCGTAAAGATCCCAAAGCTCCATCAATTTCCCTCTTCAGCGATAAGCTGATCGTATACGTCGAATACGGCATCTATCACTTCCATATCCGTTACTACAACGAGAGCTTCCTCGTCATCGATCTCCTGAACCGTGAAAACAAGCCCCTCGTCCTCACCTACGCCCTCAATGTGCGTTATGGGTGATAGGATGAAATAGGTCGTATCACCGATCGGTATTATTGCGATCTGATCAAATTCGGTTTTTTCCCCGTTTTCGTTATAAAGCGTTATGGGGTCTGTGCAATTGGGGTCAAAAAGCATATCGATCGGTGAGATCTCACGCTTTCCGTGGCGGTTTCTTGAAAATTTATCTGACATTAGTCCTGTCCTGCCTTTCCTATATAAAATATTCTTCGAAGCGATTCCTTAAACGGCTTAACGATAGCGATAATTATAAGCAGCGCTCCGATCAAAAAGCATACGCCGAAGGACGAGAGCGACCAGTAAAACTGCGCGTTATATCCAAAGGATATACGCATAAGATGCTCCAGCAGCAGCGTCCAAGCGCCGAGCGCTATGAAAAAGCCGCCGAAGGTATAAAGCCTGCCGTGGCGCACGTAGCGGAGCACGGATACAACGGCGCTGATAATAAGCGTAAGCGCCGCAGCAATAGGCATAGCGAAGGTGAAGTACCAATCGCCGCCCGTTTTGTAGGATATATATCCGATATAAAGCGTTGCCGTAGCAAGGCTTACCGGAACGAAAATAACCGGATTTGGATGCTTGAACCAGAAAGGAAGCACCAAGCTTACGTAAAGGAGCAAAACGCCGCCGAAAACGTAGCCCGACCAAGTAATGCCGCCGCTCCAGCCGATATTAAGCACTACGGGGAGAAACAGAGGGATCAAAAACAGCATTGTGATAACGAACATCAAACCCCTGTAATTAAGCTCCTCCGATTTAAAATCCCCCTTGGGGTAAGTGGATCTTTCGGAAATATCAAAATCGGGATGATAAACGCGCGTGTTGCAGATAGGGCATATCAGCTGCCCCTCGGCAAGCTTTGCGCCGCATTTTATACAATACACTATTTTGTCTCCTTTCTTGAATTGCTTTGTACCTCGTGCTCTATACCAAGCTCACGCAGGGTAAGGTATATTTCACGCTCGAGCACGGGGGATGCTATATTTCTTATAACGTTGAGATACATTTTGCCCTTATAGGTGATAGCCGAGGTGTTGTACGGTGCGCGTGCTTGGCTGCCAAGCACGAAATCAAGCCTGTCAACATACCTCTCAAACTCATCCGGCATCTTTACCGCGCCGAGATTTGAGAAGGAGAAGCAGCTCTTTTTCTCACCCACCGCGTTGAATATCGATTTCATAACGATATCCTTAATAAAGAGCGGAACAACGCGCAAAAGCAGATTTCTTTCACTGTTTACGTTTGTTGTGATCATTGCCGCCATATTCTTCTCTGTGATCTGCAGCTTCATCTGGTGGGTAACGATATCGCAAAGCTCGGCAAAGCCGTAATCGCCAAGGCGTATATCAACACCCGGAGTTGCGTACATTACGAAGTTACGCAGGGTGGACGAGGGGAATATCTTACGCAGGTTGACCGGAACGAGTATCTTTACGGGCTTATAATTTTTGCGACCTGAAACCCTCTTTTTTTGAAGATTTATTACAGACGTAATAAACACGGCGCACATATATGCGGTAACCGTGCATCCAAGCTCCTTTGCGCGGCGCACGATCTCATGGGAATCAATGATAAACGTAGTATTAGTTCTGAAGCCGTCTACCTCGCGCACGCCTTGGATCTTATAGGCATCGGTATCCTTTCTTGATGCGGCGTGCTTGCCCGCGTACTTAAAGAAGCTGTCCTCAAGCTCATCGGGCGAGGGCTCCTCCAGCCTGTCCAGCACACCGTTGCCCGTGGGGACCTTAACGCCGTAGCGCTGATATATATACTCGGAAACAAGGGTTTTTAAGAATACAAGACCGCCGTTTCCGTCTGTTAAGGCGTGGAAGAACTCTACGGCTATTCTGTTGCCGAAAACAAGCACGCGGAAGGCACACTTGCGTATATCGTCAAAGGGCATGCGGGAGAGCGGATAGGGCTTTTCGTCCCGCACGCGCGGTGCTTCGGGAATTTCCTCTAAATAGTACCAGAAAAATCCCGGCTT
>JAZRLU010000316.1:0-8229 GCA_045647045.1 Eubacteriales bacterium | reverse complement strand
CGCAATGGAGGGCGGCGTATTTTATGCGGTCGTAGGTCCTGTGATCAACATTATAGTGCGCACGCTCAGCGATTTCTTTGCAAGCCACCATTATTGGACGGGATTATTTGCCGCGGTATACGTTCTCTTTAAGGAGAGCACGGCATTTTCCTTCCGCGAGCTTTTTAATTGGCGTGTTTTGGTTGCCCTTGCAAGCTCGATGACTCTTCACGCTACGTGGAACGGTGCCGCGTATATCAACGTTCCCGTATTACCGCAGATCATGATGCTTGCGGTTTGCGTGCTTTCTGTTTTATCTCTTATTATTCTTATAAACGTAGGTGTGGCACAGTCCCGTATTATGGGAATTTGGGAAAGCTATCGCACCGATAAAGAGGACGAGAGCACGGACGGTGAGTATTCCGAGGCAACCGTATGATAAATGCTTAATGTTCAAAATAAGTCTCTCCGGCAGTATTACAGCTTCTGCCGTGGGAGACTTTTTTGTTTTAAAAATGTTTTTCCCCTTTTGATATTGCATTAGTTGATTTTCCGTTGTATAATATGCGTATAAGGGTCGATTACTTCGACAAGGAGAACACCGAATGGAAAGCAAGCTTTTGATATACCCCGAGGAGCTTGACGGTGCTTGGATCGATAAAATGGTTGCCGCAAACGTAAGCGTGCTTGGAATACATCCACACGGAGGCGCGGATTCAACCGAAAGTGCCAAGCAGATCGTTGAGCTTTGCCGCGATAAGGATTTTCGCACAAGGATAGACCTTGCGCGTGCGCGCGGGCTTCGCGTTGAGTATGAATTACACGTGATAAACTATCTGTTACCGCGTGAGCTATATGCTTCGCACCCCGAATACTTCCGTATGGATGAAGAGGGAAACCGTAAATGTGACCATAATTTGTGCGCCACAAACGAGGAAGCCTTGCAGCTTGTTGCACAGCGTGCCGCAGAGCTTACGGATGAGCTTTACGGCTCATCGGACCGCTTTTATTTCTGGATGGACGATACGCGCGGTGGGTGCTGCACGTGCGATAAATGCCGCACGCTTACCCCCTCGGATCAGCAGCAAACGGTACTCAATGCAATGATGCGCGCCATAAGGGAAAAAAGACCTACCGCCACTTTGGCGTATCTTGCATATTACGATACGCTGCAGCCGCCCGTTAAGGTTGCGCCGGAGAAGGGGATATTCCTTGAATACGCGCCGCTTTTCAAGTACACCTCTGCCGATGAAAATATCATATCGCGTGAGAGGGATGCGATCCTTCCGCTTCTGTCGCATTTCGGCACGGAGGGCAGCACGGTGCTTGAGTATTGGTACGATAACTCCATGTTCTCGCGCTGGAGTTTCCCGCCAAAGCAATTTGTGCTTGATGCTGCGGCAATGGAGCGCGATATAAAGGAATACGTCAATATGGGCTTTGAAAATATTTCAAGCTTCGCGTGCTTCCTTGGCGAGAGCTACAGGCAGCTGTGGGCAGACGTTGACGTGAGTGATATGACAAAAATTATTGATAGGATATAAAGGAGACTTACTGTGGAAAGATATATTGAGGTAGATAAAAATATGCTTGCAGAGGCAAGCGTTGGCAATGCAGAGGTCGTGTGGTGTGATATAAAGGAAAAGCCCTTTGTAATACACGGCAGCTATACCGAGCAGGGAATAGACTTTTACCACAGAATGCCTATGGACGTAGCGGCGCGCGCAAGTGACGGCGTAAAGACTCTTGCAAGAGAGTCAAGCGGTATCCGTGTCAGGTTTTCCACGGATTCCCCTTATATTGCAATAAGAGTAAAGTACGTTACCTTTGCGCGTTCCTCGCATATCTCGCTTGTTGCAAACGCGGGCTTTGATATGTACGTTGAAACCGAATTCGGACCGCGATTTGTAAAGGAGTTCCGCATGGCACCCGATATGACGGGCGGCTACGAGCAGCTTGTTAGGCTTGAGGGCTCTTATATGCGCACCTATACCGTTAATTTCCCGATACACGCGGTGGTATCAAGCGTTGAGATCGGTCTTAAGCCCGGTGCAAGGCTTGCCGATCCTACACCCTATAAGAGCTATGCTCCCGTGGTGTTCTACGGCTCGTCTATCGTGCACGGTACGGCGGCAAGCCGCCCGGGTAACATATATCCCGCTATCATATCGCGTATGCTTAATCTGGACTTTATCGATCTTGGCTTTTCCGGTATGGCAAAGGGCGAGGCGGTTATTGCAGAGTGGGTGCGCGATCTTGATATGAGCGTTTTTGTATGCGATTACGATCACAATGCCCCCACCGTGGAGCATCTTGCAGCAACGCATTACCCCTTCTATGAGATCATAAGAGAGAAAAATCCCGATCTTCCGTATATAATGGTATCTACCACGGATTATTGGACAAGGCACAACGAGTGGGATAAGATCCTTCGCTGCCGTGACGTTATAATGCAGTCCTATCTTAAGGCAAGGGCAAACGGTGATAAGAACGTTTACTTTATAGACGGTATGAGCTTTAATGCCACAGCGCATCAGTATGAGCGCACGGTAGACGGCGTACATCCAAACGATGCGGGCTTTATCCGTATGGCGGAGGGCATCGGCACGTTTATCAGGCACATTCTTGAAAAAAAGAGTAACCTTTAAGGATTAGTTATGGACGAAATAAGATCTGTAACCGAACGCTTTCGCAAGCTTTTGTGGACGTCGCCGCGAGAGCGGCTTGATCCAAGCGAGGCAGAACAGCTTCTTTCCCGTGCCACCGAGTGCGGTGACGGCGCGCTATCCTGGGCTGATATAAACTATAACGATAAGGTAAGATCCACTTGGGCGGCAATAGCGCATTGCTCGCGTATGATTGCCATTCTTCATACGTTTGGCGAGGAGCGCTTATATACAGACGGCGAATATGCCGCGCGTATGGCAGCGCTTTTGCGCGGATGGGTCGTGCTTGACCCAAAGAACCCCAACTGGTGGCACAATGAGATCGGCACGCCGATGAATATAGCGAATATCATACTTATGATGCACCCCGTGTTAAGTGCTGAGGATATAAAAGCGGCTTTGCCGATAACGGAGCGCGGATGCGGAAGGTATAATGAGGCAATATTTACACGCTGGACGGGGGCTAACCTTATATGGGGCGCTATGAACACCCTGCGCCACGCGCTCCTTACATGCGACCGTGAGCTTTTATATCTTGCATCGCGCTACGTATGCGGTGAGATAAGCATAGGCGCGGATGAGGGCATACAAAGGGACGGCTCGTTCTTCCAGCACGGGCGCAGGCTTTACTCGGGCGGATACGGCAGATCCTTTACAGAGGAGATAGCCGCCGCCGCGTACGTGCTTTCGGGCACGGGATGCGCTATCCCGCACGAAAAGCTTGATATCCTTCTTATCCACGTGCTTGACGGTCTTAGATATATGACACGTGGGGGCGTGCTTGATTATGCCGTTGTAGGGCGCGAGCTTTCTCGCCCCGGCGCACTTAACGTAGGCTCGCTCAGGCGCTCGGTTGACCTTCTTTTGGATATAGACGGCATCCCGAGAAAAGATGAGCTTGCCGCATATAGGCGCGAGATGGAGGGAGATGAGATACCGCCCTCTGTGCGCTACTATCCGGTGGCGGCTATGCTTTGCCACCATTTTGACGGTATTTACGTTGGAGCTAAGATGCTTAACAATACCACCCTCGGCGCAGAGAAATGCAACAACGAGGGCGAGCTTTGCTATAATATGTCCTACGGTACGCATACTGCCGTTATGCGAGACGGACTTGAGTATTACGATATTGACCCGGTATGGGATTTTGCACGTATACCCGGCACGTTAGCCGTGCACGAGTGCGATGAGCAGCTTTACGCCCGTAAGGGCTGGGAGCGAAGCACGCTTCCCTCGGAATGCTTCGGCGGCGCAGGTTATGACGGATGCGGAATAATATACGAGCGGTGTGAGCACGGGGGCGTGTCACTTTACGTTACCGATTTTGCTATACCGCACGGCTTTGTTTCCCTTGGCGCGGATATAAAATGCACAGAGGGAGATGCGCGCCTTACCGTAGATCAGGCACTTTTCCGCGGCAGCGTAACAGAGGATGGCGCATCGGTAGTACATAACGGTATAAGATATACGCCCCTTGACGGAGTAGCTCTTACGTATGAGTGCGCCCTTCGCCGCGGCTCTTGGCACCGCAATAGCTTTGCACGCCCCGATACGGAGGTAGCTATGCCCGTTTTCGATATAGGAAGGGAGTGCACCTGTGATAGCTACGCTTATATGATAAGCTCCGCATCCGTGCCCGCCCCCACCGTGCGCGTGCTGTGCAACAATGCCGATTGCCAGGCAATAGAGCTTGATAACGGCACTGTGCTTGCGGTGTTCCATAAGCCCTCGGCAATAAGCTGCAGCTGTGGGGCGGTAGAGTGCAAAGGGGGAATTTTTGCACATTTTGCCGAAGAGGCTTGACAAATCGCATACACCTAACTATAATTAAAATAGGTGCGAAATACAGCACGGTATGCCACGTATATGCGGCAAAATAAAAAAACTGCATTTTCACCGAAGTAAACGCACGTATGCGTGAAAATGACCGAAACGGAGGTAGTTTTTATGTCGGTTAACGTAAATGACATCACGGAAAGAGGCTTCGTTAAATATTCGGATTTCGGAGCAGTAGGAAACGCAGAGCACGATGATTGGGAAAGCATAGTTGCAGCGCACGATTATGCAAACGAGTACGGCTTGCCCGTACGTGCAGACGAGGGATATACGTACTACGTTCACGCCTTCACAAGAAGTGCCGTGATAAAGACGGACACCTGCTTTGAGGGGGCGAAATTCATACTTGACGATACCGGATCATTCGCATACACCAACAGGGGAATACCCTTCTGGCGTGTGGAAAGAGATAATCCCCCCGTAATATACGAGGATGATAGCCTTGCCGCACTTAACCCTGCGCCCATAGAGGAAAATGCAACCTCTGTTCCGTGGCTTAGCGGAGTGCTTGCGTGCAAGAGCCTTGTGCGCTTTACGAATGCAAATCACAGAGACTTTGTACGCCACGGCTCAAACGTTAACGGCGGTAATCCGAGAACCGATTGCCTGCTTATCGAAAAGGACGGAGCTATCGATCCTTCAACTCCCGTTGCTTTCCCGTTTGACGATTTCACCAAGATAGAGATCATACGCACAGACGATGTACCCATTACCGTATGCGGCGGTGATTTTACCACCATATGCTGCGTTGTGGTTGCCGAAACGGGATTTGAAAACAAGTGGCGCGGATACTACCGTAAGTTTATGATCAACAGAACCAACACGCTTATGAAGGATATGAAGCACCGCATTATCGGTGAGCCCTACCTTCCCTACGTAGGCTACGGCAGAACCGATGACGGTAAGCTGCATCACAGCTACCCCTATTACGGCTTCCTCTTCTTTACCGGCACGTATAACAGCAAGGCGGAGAACTGTGCGCTTCACGGTCATACCACCTATTACGAGGATAAGACCACGTCCGATAAGCCCGTTCCGCAGGGTACTTACGATCTTGTTATTGAGTATTCAAGCCACGTTACCATAGATGGTATCACAAACGGCGTTGATATCTCCGACCGCCGCTGCTGGGGCCTTATGTCCTCAAACGGTGCGAAAAATATGACGTTTATCAACTGCTCAATGTCCAGATTTGATGCTCACCGCGGATTCTGGAATGCAAGGCTTATAAACTGTGAGTTCGGTCAGACCATAAACGTTATAGGCGGCGGCACGCTTTACCTTGAAAACGTAACACGTACCACGGGTGACTACTTTATTGCTCTTCGCGGCGATTACGGCGCAACCTTCAAGGGTGATATAATCCTTAAAAACTGCAAAATGCTTTGCGGTAAGAACTGGAGAGGCAATAAGGCAGAGGGGCTTGTGGAAAACAGCGTAAGGATCATAAATTCGGGCTTTGGAGCAACGAACGAGAAGTATCTTGACTGGAGCTTCGGCTACACCTGCTATATGCCGCAGAACGTTGTTATAGAGGGCTTTGAATCCGCAGTTCCCGAAAGAACGTACGTATTCAACTCGGTTGCAGACTCCGCTTTTGATAAGGAAAGGCGCAACTGCTATGAGATAACGAAAACCGTTACCTTCAAGGGTATGGAGCCTATCCCCGTATGCGAGGCGGAAACGGCTACCTGCTTAAGAAATAACGTTAAGATCATCACGGAATAATAATTTTTCACCCACACGGGTAATAAAATAGGGCTCCCTCGGCATAAAATTGAGGTAGCCCTTTTCATATTCTGTCGATATTTTTGCACTGATATCGGTCTTTTTTAAAAAATAATACTTGAACAGAGATGGCGTGTATGCTATAATACATCAAAATCACAAAGGAGGAGGCGCGTATGATAGCTGAACAAAAAAATCTTATAGTCGTTATTCCGGCATATGAGCCGACGTATGAGCTTGTAGACTACGTAAGAGAGCTTTCGAAAAGTGCCGCGCATCTTGTTGTGGTAAATGACGGCAGCGGTGAGGCTTATTCGGATATCTTTGCAGGGATAGCGAAAATAGAGGGGGCTGTGTGCCTTGAATACAGTGAAAACCGCGGCAAGGGCTATGCCTTAAAGCACGCCTTTTCCTATTGTGCGGAGCATTTCTCGGACGATGACATTATAGTTACCGCGGATGCGGACGGTCAGCACAAGGCTTGTGACGTGCTTTCTGTATGGCGTGCGGCAAGCGAGCAGGCGGATGCTATCGTTCTCGGCTCGCGCGATTTCCGCGAGGAATGCGTACCGCCGCGCAGCCGTTTCGGCAATAATTTTACGCGCCGCCTTTACTCATTTCTTTACGGCATCAGGCTTTACGATACGCAAACCGGGCTTCGCGGCTTTTCCGTTTTGCAGGCAAGGCGCTTTTTGAGCATCGGCGGCATGCGCTTTGAGTACGAGCTTGCGCAGCTGATATATGCAAGGCAGCAGGGAATAAGGCTTGTGGAAATACCGATACAAACGGTATATTCCGAAAACGGGGATGAGCACCGTTCGCATTTCAGACCGATAAGGGACTCTGTGCGCGTGATGGGCGTTATGCTCTCACGGCTTGGCGGCTATGCGATATCCTCTGTGATCTCTGCTATAACAGACGTCCTTCTTTTCTTCCTTATATCAACCTTCCTTCTTACGGGGGAAGCGTGGTATAACGTCTTGATAGCAACCGTAACGGCGCGCGTGATCTCGTCGGTCATCAACTTTATTTTGAACTACAGATGCGTTTTTTCGGGCAAGGAGCGCCGATCCGTGCTTCGGTACTATATTCTGTGGCTTGTTCAGCTTTGCCTCTCATACGGCCTTGTGTGGCTTGTCAGCTATGCCTTTGGCGTATGGGGAGTATGGCTTACTCTGATTAAGGGCGTGTGGGATCTTATCCTTGCCGTTATCTCCTATAAGATGCAAGCGGAATGGGTATTTGCCACGCGAGAGCCGCACCGATTTTGGTCACCGCTTGTGCGCGCCGTGCGCGGGATAGCAAGCGCCTTTAGTGCCGAGTACAGATGCAACGTTATAAAAAGGGATGAGCCGGTGCTATACGTTGCAAGGCATCTTGATATGCACGGACCGTACACAACGCTGAAGTGGCTGCCCTTTGATTTTCACCCCATGATCCTCTCGGTATTTTTCGACCGCAAAAGCGCCTACGGGCAGTTTGCAAGCTACACCTTCAGCGTGCGCGAGGGCAAGGCGGCAGGGCGCTTTAACTTCAAGGCGCTGATATACAGTATCATAGCTCCGCCCCTTATTAAGGGCGTTGGGGGCATACCCGTGTACAGAGATAGGCGCACGGTAAAAACGTTAAGGCTTGCTACGGATGCCTTGCTTTCGGGCGAGGCGGTGGTTGTGTATGCCGACGTGGATTATACCGCCCCAAGCGAGCGCGAGAGCGAGCTTTACAGCGGATTTCTTTATATCGGGCAGACGTATTACCAAAAAAGCGGCAAAGGCCTTAAGATAATTCCTCTTTATATCGATGACTTGCACCGCACCGTAAGCGAAGGCGAGGCGGTAAGGGTAGACGATTACAGGCGCGATAAGGATGCTGCCATACTTCGCCTTAAGGCAGGCGTAAACGGCAGGCGTGCCGAATAAAGCCGCACGGGTATACCCGTTATATAAAAAAGAGCAAGAATAAGGAAAAGCATTACCCAGGGGAAGTCGGAGGCCAAGCGGGCTCACGAAGCCAATTAGGG
>JAZRLU010000315.1:0-3704 GCA_045647045.1 Eubacteriales bacterium | reverse complement strand
GCTTACCTTAAGCTCTTTACCTACACCGATGCTGATCAGGGCGAGGATGAATATATGGATATCTTTGAGGTCCTTGATTACGCAGGAATGCGTTCCTTCACCGACAAAGAGTTCTACGTAAGCCTTTCTCTCTTCCTTGCTTCGCTGGCTTAACTGTAAACTAAACTTCTATATTTTGCGGACAGTCTTTAAGGCTGTCCGCTTTTTTTGAGAAAACCACTTGGACGTTTCAGAAAATAGAAAAAGCAAAAAAATAAATTGTTTTAAGATTTTTTCATTTTTTTCTTGATTAATTTTCCAAAATATGGTATAATAAGATACTTAATTTTTAAGCATTACCCTAAAATTAATAAATATATTTAAGGAGATAAAAGCTATGATTCGTGGCAACATAATGGTTGGACAGTCCGGCGGTCCTACCTCTGTTATTAATGCAAGCCTCGTTGGAGTTTTCAAAACTGCGAAGGATGCGGGATGCAAGACTGTATACGGTATGCGTAACGGTATTGAGGGCTTCCTTTCCGAGAACCTTTACGACCTTGGCGCGCACTTCGACGATGAGAGATGGATATCAACTCTTACGCAAACTCCCGCCGCTGCGCTCGGCTCCTGCCGCCGCAAGCTTAAGAGCTATGCAGACGATGCCGCAACCTATGAAAAGCTTCTCTCCGTAATAAAGAAGTACGACATCCGCTACTTCTTCTACATAGGCGGTAACGACTCTATGGATACCGTGCTTAAGCTTTCCGAGTATGCAAAAACAACGGGCTATGAGCTTTACGTTGTAGGCATTCCCAAGACCATAGATAACGATCTTGCCGCAACCGATCACACCCCGGGCTTCGGTTCTGCCGCAAAATTCGTTGCCACCTCCGTTAAGGAAATTATGCGCGATATCGAGGTGTATACCGTTAAGGCGGTAACTATCGTTGAAATAATGGGCAGAGATGCAGGCTGGCTTACGGCATCAAGCGCTCTTGCCTCCGAGGGTGAGGGATATCCGCTTATCTATCTTCCCGAGCGCACGTTTGATACCGAAAGCTTTATTGAGGACGTAAAGCGCAGAATGGAGATATCTCCCGCAGTTCTCGTTTGCGCATCCGAAGGAATAAGATTTGCAGACGGCGAGTACGTTGGAGCAGGCGGTCAGTCCGGTGTAACAGACGTTTTCGGTCACAAGTATCTGTCCGGTACGGGAAAGGTGCTTGAGGGCATTGTAAAGGAAAGGCTCGGCTGCAAGGTAAGATCGATCGAGCTCAGCCTTACACAGCGCTGCGCATCTCATATAGCATCCGCAACCGATATCTCCGAGTCACTTGGTGTAGGTGAGGCGGCTGTAGGCTATGCTTTGGGCGGTGCTACCGGTGTAATGACCACAATAGACCGCGTTGAGGGCGAAAATTATTCCGTAAGCTACGGCACGGCTGACATTTCCAAGATCGCAAACGAGGTAAGAGCCGTTCCTGCGGAGTACATCAATTCAGAGGGCAACGGTATTACCGATGCGGGTATTGCATATCTTAAGCCGCTTATTATGGGTGAGCTTAACGTGGAGTATGAAAACGGCTTGCCGCGCCACGTAAAAATATAAACTTCTCCGTGCTTTGGCACGTAGGCTGATATTCGGGCTGGCGTTGGTGCTTTTATACCTCGCACAGCCCGTTTTTTTCGCCTTTGCGATATAATTCGCGCTATTTTGCGCGTTTTTATAAAAAACTATTGATTTTTGCGCGCTTATGTGTTATAATTACACGGTAAAATAAATAACCCCTTATCAAGAGCGGCGGAGGGACTGGCCCGATGAAGCCCGGCAACCTGTGATGTGGCAAGGTGCCAATTCCTGAAAGATAAGTATTTATCTCGGGAATTGCTTGCTCCCGGGATTTTTTTGTGTAATTTGAGTAAGGGGGAGGAAAGGTTGTTGAAATGAGTAATAAAAGAATGCTTTTCACCTCGGAATCCGTAACCGAGGGACATCCCGATAAAATTTGCGATAAGGTATCAGATGCTATACTTGATGAGATACTCAGGCAGGATCCCGCAAGCCGCGTTGCTTGCGAAACCTTCGCAACCACGGGTATTATAAACGTTATGGGTGAGATCACCACAAAGGCAAGTATCGATATTCAAGGAATAGTAAGAGATACCGTTGCGGAAATAGGCTACACTCGCGGTAAGTACGGCTTTGATGCTTCTACCTGCGCGGTTATCAGCTCCATACACGCGCAGAGCCCCGATATCGCAATGGGCGTTGATAAGTCTCTTGAAGCAAAGCAGGGCGATACAGATGCCCTTGATACAGGTGCAGGCGATCAGGGCCTTATGTTCGGCTACGCGTGCAACGAAACTCCCGAGCTTATGCCTCTTCCCATTTCTCTTGCGCACAAGCTTGCAAAGCGCCTTACCGAGGTAAGAAAGAACGGTACTCTCTCGTACCTTCGTCCCGACGGTAAAACGCAGGTTACCGTTGAGTATGTTGACGGTGTTCCCGCAAGAGTTGATACGATCGTTGTTTCCAGCCAGCATAGCGAGGAGATCGATCAGGATAAGATCCGTAAGGATATAATCGAAAAGGTTATCCTTCCCATAGTTCCCAAGGAGCTTATGGACGGTAAGGTTAATATCTTTGTAAACCCCACCGGCAGATTCGTTATCGGCGGCCCTGCAGGTGATACAGGTCTTACGGGCAGAAAGATCATCGTTGATACGTACGGCGGCTATTCCCGCCACGGCGGCGGGGCATTCTCCGGTAAGGACCCCACAAAGGTGGATAGAAGTGCTTCCTATGCCGCAAGATACGTTGCAAAGAACGTTGTAAAGGCAGGTCTTGCCTCCCGTTGTGAGGTTCAGATCGCATACGCTATCGGCGTAGCAAAGCCCGTTTCCGTTATGATCGATACCTTCGGTACCGCGGTATGTGACGAGGAGAAGATATCCGATGCGGTTGCAAAGCTTGTTGATCTTCGCCCCGCAGCTATCATAGAGAAGTTTGATCTTCGCCGCCCCATATACAAGGATCTTGCAGCATACGGTCATATAGGCAGAGAAGAGCTTGGCGTTAAGTGGGAGGAGTGCGATATAGCTGATGAGCTTCGTCGCATCTGCCTTGGCTAAAATATCATTCGGCATGCCCGAGTAAGGATAAAGGAGCTTGCGCTTTGGCGTGATACTCTTAACGGAGTATCACGCCAGTTTTATTCGCCTGAGGCGAGTTCTATTGCGGCAGCAATAATATCACTCCGACGAAGTCGGAATATAACTTGACTAACCATCAATTTTGTTATATAATATTAGTAGAGGTGATATTATGTCAAATAGCATTTTAAGAGATAAGGCGAAGGAGTTTGCAAAAAATATTGTTTTTTCTCTGCCGTAATATGAAAACAGAACACAAAGAAACTGTTTTGATAAATCAATTATTACGTTCCGGTACTTCTATTGGGGCAAATATTCACGAGGCACAGTATGTCCAAGGCACTAAGGATTTTATATCCAAGCTCGAAATCGCGCAAAAAGAATGCTATGAGACCGAATATTGGTTAGAGCTTTTGTTTGAAACCGGTTGTATTGAAGAATCTGCATACAAAACTATTCAAAACGATTGCGGAGCTATACGCCGAATGTTAATTTCCTCGCTAAACACAATTAAGGCAAAACAAGAATAGGGGTATGGGCTTTGCCCTATGCCTTTGTAATACAAAGGC
>JAZRLU010000314.1:0-6287 GCA_045647045.1 Eubacteriales bacterium | reverse complement strand
CGTGCACCGTAAGCTCTCCGCCGGTTACTATAAGTATCTCTGCGCTTGTGTGTATGTGCGAGTACATCTTGCATTCCTCGGTATTTCCCAGCGCCTTTGAGTGCTCCTTTGCCGCAAATGAGGTAACAAGCTCATCAAGGGTATTTATAAAATTCATATTTTTCTCCTAAAAGGTAACCTTTTATCATATATATTACCATAACTTGTCACATGATGTCAATACTTTTATGATATTATATATGTGCTTAATTTAAAATAATAATCCATAAGGAGAAAAAGAAATGGCAAAGAGAAAAATTCTTACAAGCGTTTTGTCTTTTGTGCTTGTTGCGGCTCTTGCATTCGGGCTTGTTGTTATGCACACGTTTGCGGCAACCAGCTCTGTTGGGGAGTCCGATTGGCTTTCAACCTCAGGCAAAACTCTTGTGCAGTGCTCCGATGAGAGCTGCGATCACGAAAGCTGCTATGCATATTCCTTTGTAGTAGTTGGTGATACGCAGAATCTCAACATCGCAGACGTAAGGGACGATAGCGTAAGCTATATGAATACGCTTTACAATTGGATCCTTACGAACAAGGAGCAGAAGAATATCCAGTACGTTCTTGGTCTCGGTGATATCACACAGGCTTATCACAGAGGATATTCAAGCGGCATCTGGGTTGACGAATGGATCAATGTTGCACAGGCGGTATCCCTTCTTGACGGCAAGCTCGGTTATTCTCTTGTAAGAGGTAATCACGATATCTCCGATGCAACCGATGGCTACAACGGCGTATTCGGTGCAGGTGATAAGCTTGCAAACGGCGTTGATAACCAGTACTATGAGGATCTTGTAGCACTTACTCAGCAAAAGGATGCCGAGGGAAGAGCAATGGCGGGCTTCCGCACATCCTCCAAGATCGAGGATAGCTATCGCAAGATAGAGATCGGCGGCAATAAGTACATTATCTTTACGCTTGATTGGCATCCTACCAAGGCAGGCGATGCTTCGCTTGCAGCAGGTGAGGTTGACTGTCTTACCTGGGTAGACAGCGTTCTTACGGAAAACGCCGATTATCAGGCTATCGTAACGCTTCACTCGTTCATTTGGTATGACGGTTCTCTCTCAGATGACGTTGAGGACGTTTTCCCCTACGAAAACCTTGGTGACAGGTATGATACCTGGGGTGAGGTTTCCGAGGTAGGCGGTAACGCAACTCCCGATGAGCTTTGGAACGTTCTTAAGACTCATTCCAACGTTGAGATGATCCTTTGCGGTCACGTTGATTCCGATGATATACTCACAACTCAGCTTCGCGGTGATAACGGTAATGCCGTTACCTGCATGCTTATCGACGGTCAGACCATCGATTCAACCGTTGAGCCCGTAGGTCTTGTAGCTGTATTTTACGTAAAGGCAGACGGCTCCGTTATGAACGTTGAGTACGTTTCCACCGTAAGAGATGCGGCAAACAAGCCTGCATACCTCAGAGAAAACAACCAGTTTGAGGTAAAGCTTGATTACGCGGAGTGGGTATATAAGTCCGGCACTTATATTCCTACCGAGATATACAATGCATATCCCTTCCACGTTACGCTTGACGATGATTCCGACCCCAATACCGTAAACACTCTCTTCGGCAGCTATGCAAGCTGGAATGAGGCACTTGCGGGAATGCAGGCGTTCAACGGTACAAGCAATATTGCATCAAGAAAGTTAAAGACCTGGAATATTGTAATGTCCCGCGATTACACCTTTACATCTGCAACCCTTGGCGCCTACAATCAGGCAGGTAACTGCCCCGGTACTACCGTTGTTAATCTTGACGGACATACGTTTACCGTTGGAAACGGTGCAGTTGCTTTGCCTTACTATAACCATACCGCAAGTCACCATTCTAAATTCGGCTTTGAGAACGGTAACGTAGCATTTGATGGCACAGGCAAGCTCATAGTTACCCAGCACGGCCACGTTAACGCTACCGGCGGTACTGTTGATATCAACCTTACCAACGTTAACTTTAACTACGCTTCGGGTGCAACGGGCAGCATCGTTACCTATTACGGCGGTGCGGCGGGCGGACCGAGTAATATAAATCTTAACGTAACGAACTGCACGGTTGATGCATCCGCTGCAGGTAACGTTAAGCTCTTTGACCTTAAGGATACAAACAATAACAGTAACGTTAATTTCGTTGTCAAGGGCGGTAGCGTTATAGGCTCTACCACCGAGGCTACTACCTTCGTTACGCAGAACTGGCCCGGCGATACGGTAACCTTTATCCCCGGTGCAAACGGCAGCTATACCACCTTTGCTTACTCCGATAATGCTAAGCTTGGCGGCTTCTTCCTCTCCGAAACAGAGGATAAGTATCTTACCTTCGGCGCAGCAACCGAGAGCGCAGGCAAATACGTTTATGCGCTTACCGAGTCGGATGCTGTTATTACGCAGTACGGTGTAATTCCCCCCGAGTATCAGGATGCAAAGGCATATCCCTTCCTTATCTTCAAGAACGGTACCGTAATACACGGCAGCGCAAACTGGAAGACTCTTATTGATACGGATATTAAGGGCAAAAAGGACTATCAGTCGGGCTGCACTCTCCTTCTTCAGAGGGATTACAGCACCGCTGAGGCTTCGGGCTCTCCTTCGTGGTTCGCTTATATTGACGATATGACGATCGATCTTAACGGCCACGTATTTACTCGCGGAAGCTACCATATGTTCCAGCTCTTCGGTACAGAGGCGACCGCACATACGACGAATATAACGATCAAAAACGGTACAATCAAGTCTACGACAAATACCGCTCCCATCGTTTATAATAACGCCGATACCAACACCGCAGGTGATAGCCTTAATATGGTGATCGAAGGCGTTACCTTCGATTTCAGCACCGTTACTTCCGGTGAGCAGGGAGTTCTTGTTGCCTTCGGAGACGGTACAAAGCAGGGTGTTAGCAGCAGCATGACCTTCAATGACTGTACCTTCTATCGCGGAGCTTCTACAAGAAAGGTTACCCTCTTCAGCCTTATAGACGAGAAGAGCGGTAAGGCTAATAACAAGACCGACGTTAACGTGATCGTAAACGGCGGTAAGCTTGTTGCAGATACGCTTGCAGGCGTTACGTTTGCAACCTACAGCCCCATTCGCGAGGGCATGAGCGCATCTGCCGATACCGTTAAGCTCGGCAAGGGCACGGACGGCAAGGAGTTTGCGGTAGTGCTTCCTGGCACTTATGACGCATCCGCAGTTAAGTTCGGACTTACCGCAGGTAACCACATTCTTTCAAAGAGCTCCGAGAGCGGAAGCAGCACCTCTTACGTTTTGAGAAACGTTACTACTAAATACGGTGATATTCCCACCGAGTATATCGATGAGACTGCATATCCCTTTGTAGTATTCAAGGGCGGCGAGGCAATTTATGCCTTCAGCGATTGGCACACCTTCATTCAGACGGACGTATACAAGAATACGACCTATCAGAGTGGATGCACGCTCCTTCTTCGCAGAGCCTACACCACCGGCACCGATTCCACAGGTAGCCCCTCGTATTTCCACGTGATCAAGGATATGACTATCGACCTTGGCGGCAACGTGTTCTCGCGCGGCGATAAGCATATGTTCCAGTTTATAGGCTATCAGGCTACCTCCTACACCGTAGCAATAACCGTTAAGAACGGAACCGTAAGATCTGCGGGCAGCCTTGCTCCCGTTGGCTTCAATAACAACAACAATAATACCGGAGTTGATTACTTCAATATCACCTTTGAGGGTATTACCTTTGACGTAAGCGTTAACACAACGGGCATCGTTGCTTGCTTCAAGGACGGTGCTTCAGGTTCTGTAAATACCGTTACTCTTAAGGATTGCACGATCGCTCGCGGATCATCAACCTCTAATCAAACTCTCTTTGCACTTGCTGAATCCGCAAAAACAACCGGTGCTGCCCCCGAGAATAAGATCGACGTTAATATCATACTTGACGGCGGAACTCTCAATGCAACCTCTCTTAAGGGCCTTACCTTTGCTACCTTCAGCGCGGAGCGCGAGAGCGGCGCAGGCTCTCCCGATAAGATCACCTTTAAGAACTCGTTCACCGTAAGAGTTCCCAAGGCGTATGAAATTCCTTCCTCTATCTTCGACTTTGCGGCAGCTGAGTATGAATTCGCAAAGGCATCCGAGGATACTAACTACGCATACTATACCTTTGTGGCTAAAAACAGCGAGCCCGAGGTAGAGCCCGATGAGCCCGAGACCGACTTTGTTGTAGAGGGCTACGGCACAGTTCCTGTAGCATATGCCGATAAGAACGCTTATCCGATACTTGTTTTCTATAACGGAAGCTTCGTAGAAGGATATACAAGATTCGTTGAGGCTGTAGACAAAGCAAAGACGCTTGTTGATACTGCCGATGAAAGAGCAACCTGCGATACCGTTTATATGGTAATGCGTAAGAACTTTAATTCGGTTAGCGAGCAGATAAGCCTTGCGACGCTTCTTGGCAAGGTAGTTGTTGATCTTCAGGGCAACACGCTTTGCAATGATTCCACGTCAACCAAGGGTATGTTCAATACCTTTATCAACTACAACAACATCAATTCCGAAAGCGTAGCACAGGCTAACCTTTCCAACCCCGCAGAGATAAGCTTCAAGAACGGAATTATCAGAAACGAAGGCTCGTACCATATGTTCGGATTTGATATGACCGAGGGAAGCGTATTGGCTGATGCATACTCAAAATATTCCGGAAAGCAGGTAACCTATAACTTCGATAACGTAGAGTTCCAGGCTGTTAAGAAGGAAATTATGAGAAACTGGGCAAAGAACGGCGAGGGAATCAATGTTTACGTTAATATTAACGACTGTACCTTCAACTTCACCGATTCCGCATCAAAGCTTATAATGTTTAACTGCACCGGCTATGATATTGTATACGACGTAAATATCACGGGCGAAACCAAGGTTATCGCATCTGCGCTTAATAACTATAGCATTTACAAGGCTGCAGCAAACGATAAGGTATCTATCGCAGGTCCCGTTGTGCTTACTCAAACTACAGATACGGCGCCTACCTTCACATACACAACGGCAGACGGTGTTGTGTGCGTATTTGCAAAAACCGCATCCGGCGCTGATAAGTTCACCTATAAGCTTATGCCCAAGGTGATGGTAGACTACAATATCAAGACCAGCGTGACCCTTTATTCCAACTTCGTATACAACGTTTACATTCCCGTTGCAAACGTAAGCAGCTTTACCGTTAACGGCAAGACTGTTGAGTATACTACCGGCATTATTGACGGTGTTGAGTGCTACGTTGTAAAGGTAAATATCCCCGCAAGCGAAACTCTTACAGATATTGCCGTTTGCATAACTCTTAATAGCGGTGATGCTACCTTAGATGCAAGGTGGACTCTTAACGTATACAACTACACCAAGTCCATCCTTGAGGGTGATTACGATACCACCACCAAAACGCTTATGAAGGATATGCTTGTATACGCTGTAGCAGCGCATACCTACTTTGATAACACCGCGTCCGTATCTGCGAGAATTGAGGAAATCAAGACTCTTCTCGGAGATTACAAGAGCGAGCTTCCCACAGGCGAGGCAAAGAAGCCTACCGATAACACCTACTTCACAGAGGTAGCTGTTTATCTTGGAAAGGTTCCTTCCTTCAGATTCACTCTTGCAGACGGTTATACCGCAGATGATTTCACCTTCAAGGTTGGAAACAGATCGGTAAACGTTATTGAGGGTAACGGCTACGTAGAGATAGTAATGTACGCATATATGATGCTTGATGACGTAACCTTCACCGTTAACGGCACAAACGTAACGGAAAGCTACAACCTCTACTCCTACTATGAGTACGCAAAGACTCTTAACGATGCAGATCTCGTAGCGATCGTAGAAGCGCTTATGAAGTATTCCGTTAGCGCCGAGGCATACAGAAGCTCGGTTATAAACAAGTAAGGAGGTAAAAGCAAATGGAAAAGTATATAAATCCCGAATTTGAGATCGTAAAGATCAACACCTCCGACGTTATAACCACGTCTCCCGGAACGGAAACCCCCAGAACCGAGGAAAGTGAAGGCATCTGGGATCTTACAATAGGCTAAGATCTTTTACCAAATAAGCAAAAGGGCGGCGCGCAAATTTCCTTGTTCGGTGAGTTTATTGAAGAGCAAGCGATTGAAATTCAATACCCGAACATTCCAGAGTTTGAAACCATGGAAAAGCTTTCCAAAGAAAAATCTGTACTCGGCGTTTACGTTAGCGGACATCCTTTTGAAAAATTCT
>JAZRLU010000313.1:0-2019 GCA_045647045.1 Eubacteriales bacterium | reverse complement strand
AATAAGCGTAGGCGGAACCTATTCAAGATACCTTGAAAGCTCGTTTGAGGTAGGTATGACAATGCGCCATAGTGGCATTGATTTGCCAAGCGGACACGGTGGAGCACACCAAGCCGACGAGCACATCTCCATCTCGGGACTCGTCGAGGCTACCGAGGTAATAATGAAAATGACTTTGAAAATGGATTCAGAGCTTGCAAAATAACAAAAATCCCGACACAGTGTCGGGATTTTTTCGTTTTGTTAAAATTCAAGAACACGAAACGGGCTTTGCCTTAGCCTTTATGCCAACGGCAATTCACGACACGCAGTGTCAATTCATGCAACCGCAAGGTTGCAATTCATTATAAAAATAACGCGCTTCGTATGTTCACCGAAGCGCGTTATTTTTATTTTCCCTCTATCTCCATCATCATATCTACTCTGGTTGCGTGTCTGCCGCCTTCGAACTCGTTATCGAGGAAGGCATCGAGGATATCGATGGCGAGGCAGGAGCCGATAACTCTTGCGCCCATGCAAAGCACGTTTGCATCGTTATGCTGCCTTGTCATTTTAGCGGAGTAGGTATCGCCGCAGAGTGCTGCGCGAATGCCCTTGTGCTTGTTTGCGCACATGCTCATACCGATGCCTGTGCCGCAGATAAGTATACCGTAGCTGCCTTCAAGGTCAGCCTGCACGCCGCGGCATACGGCGCTTGCAAAATCGGGGTAGTGGCAGGATGCCGTAGAATTTGTACCGCAATCGGTAACCTCGTATCCCTTTGCCAGAAGATACTCGCGTATTTCCTCCTTGAGGGTGTAGCCTGCGCTGTCTGCGCCGATAAAGATCCTTCTCATTGGTTTTACCGTTCCTTTATGTTTATTTTTATTTTTCGTTCTTAAGTCTTTCAAGCCTCTCGCGCTCCGCCTGCGGCATACGCAGATAGGTAGGCATAAGCTCTGTATCGCTTACCGCCTTACCCTCGGCATAAAGCCTTGCGGCAACCCTTGCAACAGAGTATGCACTCTCATCGCGCAGGGCAGGGGGTACTGTGGCAAGGCGCGCACCGAGCACCTTTGAAAGCTGACGGGTTGCAACGTCATAACCGTCACCCACAAGGTAGATCGGCAGGTTGGGGTACTGCATAAGCATCGAGGCAAGCTCGTCATAGCTTATCGCCATATCCTCACACACGCGGGTAATGCCGCTTGCCGTGCCCTTAAAAATAGCGGTGTAGGTTTGATTTCTGCGCGCATCCATAACGGGAACTATAAGCCCCTCGCATCCCGTGAGATTTTCCGCAAGAGCCTCGATCGTAGATACCGCCACGCAGGGAATACCCCTTGCAAAGGCAATGCCCTTAACAAGCGCCGCACCGATGCGCACGCCGGTAAACGAGCCGGGACCCACAGAGCAGGCAAGCACCTCAATATCGTCAAATTTCATACCAAGGCACTTAAGGGTATTCTCCGCCATAGGCATAAGCAGCTCACTTTGCGTAAGTCCGTTGTTTATACTGTAGGATGCAAGCATACGCTCTCCATCCGTCACGGCGCAGGATGCTATCTTTGCCGTGCTGTCAAAGCTAAGTATTATCATCAGTCAAAAAGCTCTCCGTAATCTATTTCCACGTCGCGGAGCATAAGCTCCTCTTCGGTTGCCTCGGTATCAAATCTTACCCTCTTTATCGTAACTCGGATCGCATCCTCGGGCAGCATTTCCACGATATTCTCGCTCCATTCGCCAAGGCAATAGCCGTCCGACTCCACAACGTCGTCGTATCCTATAGAGTAAAGATCGTCTTCGTCGGTTATTCTGTAAAAATCAAAGTGGTGTATCGCGCACCTGCCGCGGTACTCGTTAAGCACCGTATAGGTGGGGCTCTTCACCGTATTTATGCCGAAATAAGAGGCAAATCCGCGTGAAAATGCGGTTTTACCGACTCCCATTTCACCGAAAAGTGCAATAAAGGCGCGCTTTATACCGCGAGAGTCAAGCTCGGCTGCAAGCGCCGCAGCGCACTCCTCGGTAGCGCTCGGG
>JAZRLU010000312.1:0-12091 GCA_045647045.1 Eubacteriales bacterium | reverse complement strand
AACAAGTAATGAAGGTATTTCAGGGTAGAGTTGTAACCCCCGGCGAGGTAGTTGCCGAGGCAGTTGTAACAACAGAGGGCTTCAATACGCTTGCATCCTTCCAGATGGCACTTCAGTTCGGTGATAAAGAGGTAAAATGCGGTGACCAGAGCAACAAGCAGCTTTACGGTAAGCCCCTTCTCGGCAAGGCTCTTTGCCTTCCGCAAACGATCGGCTCCACCACAGGCGGTCTTGTGCTCTATTGCGCTTGCTCTATGAAAAAGAACCCCGCTTGTATGCTCTTCGCCAACCGCATTGACTCGCTTGCAGCCGCAGGCGCCGTCCTCGCAGACGTATGGGTAGACGGCGTTACAATGCCCGTCGTAGATTCCCTCGGTGAAGAATTCCTCTCCTACGTAAAGGACGGAATGACCGTCACCGTAAAGCCCAACGGCATCGTTGAGGTGGAGTGAGTTTTGCAGCGCAAAACTCAACTATGATTGCCCGAAGGCAAGCTATGGTGCTCGCAAAGCTCGCAGTTATGAGTGGCAATCATATCATAACGTTTGCAAAGCAAACTCATAACTTTCACATAGTGAAATCATAACGATGAGCGTTAGCGAATCTCACCGCTGCTTTGTAATTTTAAAATAAATAAATAAAAGCTCTCGGTACCTCCTATCGGCACCGAGAGTTTTTTGCGTATATATTCATAATCTACTCATATTTTTGCATTGAAAGAAGAAAAAGAAATAAACGCTTGCATTCTTTTAAAAAGTGTGATATAATACTTTCGTTAAGAAATTAAGATCAATGGAGATATAATGATTACTAAAACCAAGGAGCGCATAGCGCACGAGGTAAGGGAATACAGCCTGCTTTTGAAATCCATTCCGGCAACGGTGGTAACGCTGTTTGTTGTAAGCGTTGTTTGTATGAATCTGCTTGCAAACAAAACGCTTTTGCAGCTTGATTGGATAGCGCTTGACGGCGGTATTTTGATTTCCTGGCTCTCGTTTATGTGTATGGACATCATAACAAAGCATTTCGGTCCTAAAGCGTCAAACAGTATAACCCTGCTTGCCGTTATGATCAATCTGCTTACCTGCCTTATCTTTTTTGTGGCAAGCATAATCCCTTCCAACGCGGGGGATTATTCCGTGTTTGACGAGATCTTCGGCGGCACGTGGTTTATTCTTTTGTCAAGCACGGTGGCGTTTATCGCCTCGTCGATTATAAACAATACGCTTAACTGGATGATCGGTAAGGCATTCCGCAAAAATCCCGATGGCAAGCTTGCATATGCCGCAAGAACGTACGTTTCAACCTTTATCGGTCAGTTCCTCGATAATTTTATCTTCTCGATAATCGTTTTCGTATTTCTCGCACCTATTTTCTGGAACGGCTTTTGTTGGACTCCGCTTCAATGTGCAATGTGCGCGCTTACGGGTGCCGTGGCGGAATTGATAATGGAGATACTGTTTTCACCGATAGGCTACCGCATAACAAAGAAATGGCAAAGGGAAGCGGTAGGCAGGGAATATCTTGATTTTGTAAAGGCGGAAAAAGAATAATGAAGGTAATGATAACAGGCACCACTCAAGGTATAGGCAAGGCAATTGCCGAGCTTTTCCTTGAAAACGGATATACCGTTGTGGGTATAGACAGGCAGGCTGCAGGCATTTCGCATCCGCTTTACACACACTATGTGTGTGACGTACGCGATAAGGACAATCTTCCCGATATTACGGATGTCGGTATTTTGATAAATAATGCAGGCGTGCAGAACGAGGATGATATTGATATCAACCTTAAGGCGCTTATCTATATCACCGAAAAATACGGTGTAAGAGAGGGCATAAGCTCTGTTCTTAATATCGGCTCGGCAAGCGCGCATACCGGTGCGGAATTTCCCGAATATTGCGCAAGCAAGGGCGGCATTCTCGCATATACCAAAAACGTTGCAATGCGCATTGCCGGGTACGGCGCAACCTGCAACAGTCTTGATCCTGGCGGTGTTTTAACACCCCTTAACGACTGCGTGATAAACGATCCCGAGCTTTGGGCACAAATCATGGAGCAAACGCCCCTTAAGCGCTGGGCTACGCCCGAAGAGATCGCACAGTGGGCATACTTCCTTACCGTTACCAACAAATTCTGCACAGGTCAGAACATCCTTGTTGACGGCGGCGAGGCTATCAATTACCACTTCGTTTGGAAGGATTGAAGCAAAGCTTAAAAAATAAAAAAGTGGAGATGCTAATGTGGCATCTCCACTAATTTTTATAAGGTCAAACTAAATGCGAAAGCCCCATCCAACCGATATTTCGGTCTACGGTTGATAAAAGCCTTTAATTAAAGCTGTGCTCCTACTGCCAAGCCCATAACAAGAATGAACAGAAGCACGCCGGTAATAATAAGCGCGATGCTGGCAAGAGTAGCGCCGGTCTTGTGCTTTTTCTTTGCGCTTGCAAGCATATCTATTTCAACGGGGTTGGTAAGGTTTAAATTACCGTTCAAAATATTGAGAAGCTTATTTGCTTTATTGGATTTAGCAATGCAAATTATCTCAAAGATAAGTCCGATACCCATAGAGCAAACGATAGAAAGAATACCGAATACCAAAATACTTGTAGCATTACGTGCATACTCGCAGATCTGCGAATAGTAATCGGAATAGGTGTTAGCGTTTGTAGCTGCGTTAGTTGCGTTGGTTACGGGATTATCAACTGCGGTGCCGCAATTAGCGCAAAACTTATTGTCTCCAACGTTTGCGCCGCAATTTTTACAATAACTCATTTTTTCTCCTTAAATTGAAAATCAAGCTCAAGGCAGCGCACCGAAAAACGCAGCCCCTCCGTTGTCAAACAAAAACAAGGCCAAGGAATACTCGCTTTGGCAAAAATGTTTCAATTCGGCTCTTTCAGTATAGCATATTATTAACAAATTGTAAATAGAAAACCGCAAAAAATCTCAAATCACCGCGCCAAAGCGCAAAACCCGCCGTTTTTTTATATTGACAACACCGCTCGATGCTTGTATAATGATATCAATATGATAGTAAAAAATCTTTTATTGGCATCAGAATCGTACACCCACCAAAACTGGGAGTTTAACAACGTATGCGTGGGATTTTCAAGATTGTATTACATCATTGACGGTGAGGCCTATTACGAGGAGAACGGCAGAGCGATCAGATTTAAAAAGAACCATATCTATCTGACACCCGTCAAAACGAGCTTCAATTTATACGAAAACCCAAAAGACAAGCTTTTGCACACCTACGTTCATATAATAACGCATCCCGCCGTAACTCATTTTGTTGAGGTAAAGGTAAAGCAGGGCTCTCCTTTAGCCGATGCCGTGGCGCTGTGGCGAAAATATGCTCACAGCTCGGATTATCAGCTGATATCCGACATAGTTCAGCTTGTTCTTTCCCGCATAAACGAGCAATATTCCGCTTCAAATGCGGTTGCAAACCAAGCAAAGGAATATATTGACTCTATCGGCTACGCGCCCTTTAATATGTCAATGCTCAGCAAGGCTCTCGGATATAGCCGCGAATACGTAACACGTATCTTTCACTCCGCTTACCAAATAACCCCCATACAGTACTATAACGCCAAGCGAATGAAGCTTGCACTTGAAATGCTTTTGGACGGTGAAACGGTTACCGCTATCGCAGAGCGCTTTAATTTTTCATCTCCGTACGCCTTCAGCAAGGCATTCAAATCTCATTTCGGCTCGTCACCGTTGCGCTATGCCTCGGAATTATCCTCAAACGCTATACCCGTCGCAAAAGGGAAGACATAACCCGCAGATGCTTGACGGCATATAAGGTCTGTATCGGCAGCCTTTACCCCTTTTACGGCATTTTTGCATTATTTATCAGCTCATATGCCTTCAACAACCAATTTTCAGCAAATGCCTCTTGCCCTTTGAGGCTTAAATGAATACCGTCGGGCTCGTAATTGTCCTCGCTTTCGGCTAACCAAGCAGAAGGTATCAGCCGTATTCCCGCATCACGGGCTATATCCTTAAGAATCTCGTTATAGCACCGTATCATTTCATTGCTCTGAAGCTTTGCCTGCTTTGAAAAATTCCTTTCAAATCGAGCTTCTATAATTGGCGGTATTTCAAAAAGCAATATCTGTGCGCCGCTTTCTTTTGCCCACGATACCATATGGCGCACGTTCCGCCCGTATTCGCAAGGGCTTACCTGATTCAACTCCTTTTGCTCAATGCTCACCGAATCATTGCTTCCTATCATCAGCGAAACTATTTCGGGCATCTCTCTTTCAATACACGTTTTTGCAAAATGCAGAAGCATTGATGATGTTGCGCCGGACACGGATCCGTCTGTACCCGATAGCTCTGCCGCTTTCGTTACCGCACCGCGGTAACCGAGATTATCACTTGTAATAGAATCACCTATAAATAAAGTCCTTTTGCCCTTTAACGCCCCGATTACCTCGGGGTGTTTTTTTCGTAGCTTTTCGGCGCGTAAGCTTTGGACGTTATCTATTTGTTCAAGCATAAGCTTAATTTCATCTGCCCCGCGCCTCAAAAGGGGCTTCAGCACGTCAACGCTAAGCGGTGATGACGATATGCTGTTATGCAGATTAAACCGTACAAAAAAATCAACAGCCATGCTCTCCACCTATACCTTTCTTGGATACAAAATTATTTTTCCGTCGGTAGCCTTTATGAAAATGCCATCGTCTACCTCGGCAAGCGTAGCGCCGTTAATATTCAAGCGATAGGCATATCCCTTATATTCAAGGTCAAATCCGTTGCCGTTTATCCTTACCGTAGCGCCCGTTGCATCCTTATACCATAAAAGACTCTTTGCAACTATCTCAATACGGTCCTCGTAAAAGGTTACCGAGCTTTCACCGCTCAACACCTCTAATACGCCCTCTGCCGCCCTTCGAACGGAAAACGGTGCGATTTTTCCTTCAATTGCAAGTCCGCATCTTTTTCTGTTTTCGGCAGAACAGTTTGCCGTATCAACGATAGGCATATTTTCATATATGGCATCAAAGGTAGTACAGGTATTTTTAAGATAGGCATCCTCTATCCTATCGTCAAAGAGAAATAAGCTCCTGAAGAACACCTTGTCCTCAAAGCGGAATAAATTTGCCGTGTAGCTCTTGCAATCGTAATACACGGACTGAACGTCGGCACTGTCAAAGTTGCTGATAGCTACAACAGAGGTTGCGGGAGTTTGTGCAGGGTAGCGCATCTTAAACGCCTCTCCCGTGTCAGACATTTTTTGAAAGGCAACGTCACCGCGTGCAAGAAGCTGATCTATCTGATCCCTAAGACCTCTCATAACCTGCTCGCGCTGGCTAAGGAAGCTGTTTTCCTGACCGATCTGCGAATAGGCAAATCCAAGAGATTCCTCACCGTAGAAGCAATCAAACATCCAAGAAACTATATCGGGGGTGCTGCCCATATACCAGCAGGGCTCAAGCGTAAAGCATACGGCTTTATTTCGCAACGCACGAAATTCATCGGAGCTGTATTTATTGTTATCGTAATTATGTATCGGGCAAGGGCCAAGAAGCCTGAAAACAGGAACGTTTGTTTGCATCTCCCCACTTTGCGCGGGAGTGAATATATTGTTTTTTGAAGGATAGTACGCACCGTTAAAATACCCCCCAAGCAGGGTATATGCATCGGTATTTGCCTGATCGCGGCAAATAGCCACGGCTGATATATTATAATGCTTGGAAAGATAATTGAGCGTGTACGTATCCATTACCCAGCCTGCCACGGTTTTAGGATAATATCCGAAAACCTCCTTGAATTTTCTCATAGATTCGTCTATCAAAAGCTCTCGCTGAGAGGGGGAGTACGCCATTGAGTATCCGGGAATAATATGCCAATCCCACTTCCAGCCCTTCTCGCTTCTGTAAGGAATACCGCACTCGGTACACAAGGGCTCAACTATTTCATACCAAATTCCAAGCTCGGTTTTCTCGGTAGCCTTGCTCTTAAAAAGTGATACGAAATTCTCATCGCATATAGTATCATACTGAAGCAGAAACGTATTTTCAATACCGTAATCATTTACAAGCTCCAGCTGCTCGGTGGTAAATGCCAATAACCTTTCCGTAGAATTTTCCTCGCGCTCATCTATTCGGCGAACAAAATTCATCATATTTACAACCTTCATAAATTACCCCTTAATTTGAAAACATAGTTTTTACAAGCTCGTAGGCAAATACCTTGTTCATATCTCTTGTAGGGTGATTTATCTTGTTTGATAACAGCTCCGTAGTATCAACTCCGCTTGCAAAAAGCGTTTTCCATATAGCATAGCAATCACAAACGGGTATTCCCATCTCGGCACACAAGGCTCTTGCGCCCTCTATGTGCTTATCAAAGTATCCACCGTTTTGCTTATTCGCCGTTGACGTAGCTATTTCTATGAAAAGAGGATCGTTCAGGTGAGGGCTTATTTTTGTATTCATCATATTGGGCGTCATAAATATAAGCTCGCTGCCGCTCGATAGCACCATTTCAAATATCGTGCACAGATTGCACGTATATTTTTCCACGCTGCCGTCACTTTCTGCGCAATCGTTGAGCCCGTAGCATACAACGGTAAGATCGGGCTTATGGCGCAGCACGTGATGCTCGGCTCTTTTTACGCCACCGGCGGACGTATCGCCGCTGATCCCGGCGTTTATCGTATTTACAGGGCATAAGGGGAAGAGCATTCCGAGCATATCCGAAACAGATCTTTCGTATGAATATCGCTGATCGAAAACCGTTTCTATCTGACCGTTTTCCTTTTTGTATATTTCAAAGCAGCCCTGCGTTACGCTATCACCGAGAAAGGCTATTGTAACGCCTTCGTTATTCATATGATCGCGGCATTTTTGTGACATCTTTTCAATTATCTTCATTTTTATCTCTCCGATCTATTATAAATATATTTTTTCCCGTCATCAGCTCTTTTTCGCCAAAAAAGGCTTTTATACCGTTAGGGAGCACAACGGTATACACAAACTGATCATCCCTAAAATACCATTGTGCTTTTATCCTGCCTCGCACGGTGTCAATGCTTCCTTTAACGTGTCCAAGCTCCTTGATAAAGCTTGGATCAAGCGTTATTTGCTCAAATCCGGGATACTCCTCTGTGGTGGATATACCCAAAAGCCTTTTATAAAACCAAGCTATAACGCCCGAATACATATGGTGATTGTGCGAGCCGTCGTCAAAACCGTCCCAGCGCTCCCAAAGCGTGGTTGCACCCCGATCAAGCCAAGAGCGGTATCCGGGATCACTTTCGGTTATCATTTTATAAGCAATATCAGACCTGCCTGCGCGTGATAGCGCGTAGTAAAGGTACTGTACGCCCACCATGCCGCACGTCAGTTTGTAGCCGTCGCGGATAACTACCGAAACCAGCTGCCGCGAAAGGATATCTTCGTTATCATACGTTCCCGATTCAAGCAGCATTGCTATGGCGCTTTGCTCGTTAAGCGTGCACTCTCCCGTGCCGTTAAGATATCTATTCTTAAAGGCGGCTGTATAGGCATCAAGCTTTTCTATCCATACGCTGTTATCCTTGCTTGCAAGCTTATTTGCAAGCGCCGTAATTTTCAGTGCCTTTATAAGATAGAAATCTCTTACAAATTCTTTAGGTATACGGGTGCTGTTTCCATATCCCATCCAATCTCCAAGCTCAAACTCACAGTTATCACGTACCTTTTTTTCAAGGAACCTTGCATATTTTTCAAAGCATTCCAATGAGCTTGTAAGCATATCCGATCGTCCGGTATACAAATATACCTTGTAAGGCAATTCGTAGAGCAAGCAGTCGCAAACGGGGCCGCAAATCCGCCCCCACGCCCATTCGGTGGAAGGCACCGTTCCGTGAAGCGAGCCGTCGGGAAACATACTCGCTCTTATGTCCTCTATCCATTTCTCATAAAGAGGCACTATGTCAAAATTCAAAAGTGTCTGTTCTACGCTTGCTTGCGCATCGTTGGTCCAGCCTAATTTTTCTCTTGTCGGGCAATCGGTCAAACACCAAAACATATTTGACCACGTAGAGCGTATTCCCGCGTTATATATGTAGTTTAAAACCTCGTTTCCCGAGTCAAACTCCGATATTCGCCCAATGTCATTATGCGTAAAATATGCGTAAATATACAAAGGCTTGTTAACGGCGTTTTCGATAAGCAGATACCGAAACCCGTGATAGCTGAACGCGGGCTTAAAGATATCGGTTCCTCCCGATGCTATCATCTTGTTCAGCTGGAACATAGACTCGGGGAAGAAGTATTTTGAATCCATATTATTGTATTTGGGTGCGCCTTGCCCGTCAAGCTCCTCGGTATAGCGAAGCAGTATTTCCGTGCCCCGTTGCTCGCGGAGACATATTTCGGTATATCCCGAAACGTTTACTCCGAAATCCACAAGATATCCGCGCTCGGTGGGGGTAATGCTCCTTGGCTCTATTCTCTCTGTCTCCCGAACCGGTGGGCATACCGTGGGCATAAGCTTGCCCCTTGGGGGCTCGGATCTTTCCGTTGCCGCTATCCACCCCGAATTATCAAAGCCCGCGCTCATCCAAGCGACGTCCTTTTTTCTCATATCCCAATACTCACCGCTGCGAAGATGATTGAAGATAATATATGAGTCCTCGCGGCTGCATTTCCAGCTCTTATCACTTATAAGAGCTACCTCTCCGTTCACCGTAAGCAACAAGCAAAACTGCGGAGCATCTCTCCATTTTGCCGTATTATAATCCCACGCGCTCTTAAAGGACTCGTTGAGAAATCCGTTTCCCGCAATAACGCAAATTACGTTGCGCCCCTTTACCAACAGATCGCTTACGTCATACTCGTTATACCAAAGTATTTTATTGTAATCACTCACGGGGGAAATGAACAGATCCTCTGTTATATCCGTTCCGTTGATATAGTATTTTGCAAACCCGGGACTTTGAACGAATACGTGAGCCTCGCGCGGATTATCCACTTCAAATTCTTTCCTGAACATCGGTGCCGGATCGTAAAAGGAAAATTCGGAAGGCTTTTCCTGCGCCTTTATGTATTTTGCAGCTCCGAAAATATCAGAACCGCCATAATTAGATATATTCACGCTGCCACCTCACGATCTGCCGTTATATATTCTTTACCTCATTATATCAAAACGCCACCGTCAGTTAAATACTCTTTTTTGACATTTAGATATCCGTTTGTGATATATTTTTGAATATCCAAGTAAAGCATATCGGGGTATGGCAAATAAATATGCTAAAAGCCTGATTTTATCAAATTTCCCCCGCGCAGCATCTGTGTATGCATAAAACCTGTTTGCGGTTATCGGTGAATGCACGGTAATATAAAAAGAAAGATAAATGGGCAAAAAACTTAGTGTGCTATTTGCACAAAATGCAAGCGCGTTTATTGTGCAATTCTCTGAAATTTTCGGGAAAACGGTTTTTCGTCAATTTCGGTTTGACCATTCGAAAAGAATGTGCTATAATTAGCCACACTCTCAAACAGGGCGCGAAAAACGTATGAAAATGAGGGGAAATTTGAAGATAAAAGGAGAATACACGGTGATCGGTAACGTTGTTAGTGTGTACGGAAAAGAGGGCGGCAAGCAGCTTAAATTAGCTTGGGAGGATTTTAGGGGTGAAGACCATTGCCGCGATAAGTGCGAGTTTTATAACACCTGCCGCGCAAACAGAGAGCGATGCCCCAAAAGGATCTTTGCAATCGCGGTGTGTACGCTTGCCGAAGCAGAGGAGGCCGCTATCAAGTTAAGTTATGGCTTTTGCGATAACAAGCGGTATTCTATGCAAGAGATCGGGGAATGTTTGAATTTAACACCCGTGCAGGTAAGGCAGGTAATGGCTAAAGCTATAAGGAAATTAAGGCACCCTGCAAGAAGAAGCCGAATTTTAAAGGTAAGCTCCGACTGCTACGCGGCAAACGTTGATTTTTATAAAAATCTAATAGCCGAGGTTTATGGGCAAGTAGATCAAAACGTGTGATCAACTGTTTAATTATGCAAAGCCCGCGCATAACGCGGGCCTTGCTGCGAATCTGTCGTGGGTAGATTTCTATATCATCAGGCATACTTAATAAAACGATCCAAGCTTTTATTTGAAAGGGATAGCTATGAATAAGAGAGATTACATAGGTAAAACGGTTATATCGGCTAAAACAAAGTGCCGTTTTATTTTAACCAAAATACACGCGGCATATATTTCTGTGGGTAGCGAGGAGTTAAATAAGTACGGCACACGCTCCGCGTATACGTTCAATACCGACAATACAGATCCGTTTACAAGCGGTGATTTGTATTTTGAAAACGCGGCGCTTACAGACAGCTTCTGCAAGGACTATCAGGCATATTGCCGCTCGGATGAGGGCCGCTCGGAGGCTTGGTTATATTGGATGCAGACCTGCAATTGATCACTCAAAATATTCTTGCTATTTAAAAGCTTTTATGATACAATAGAGATGGAAATGCTTGTTAAAGCAAGTCTTTTACTTACCTTGCCTTGCATCAAGAAAAACAGAGTATCTATCTAAGAAATTTTAAGGAGAATTTACCCGATATGAATATAGACGGCGCCGTTTACAGTGAAGATAAAAAGATATTGATCAAATATCCCGAGGATAAACAGGAAAAACGCTTTTATATTCCCGATTTTGTTGAACAAATAGGTGCGGAATGCTTTGCTGACAATACCTATATCAAAGAGATCATTATCGGAAGCGGCGTTCGTAAGATCGGGAACCGTGCATTAGGCGATCAGTTTAACTTCACCGTCAAGCAGATATATATACCGCCTACCGTAACAGAGCTTGAGGGTGAAATATTTGACGTGGGTATTGATGACGGCGGCTATTACTATCCCGTTGAAATAGTTGGCGGAGAGGGCGGCTCGGCTATAGAAAGATATTGTAACGAGAGGGAGATCACCTTCGTTTCCTTTGATCCTGCCGAGGTTGAGTCTTTCTATTCGCTATCCGTAGGCGAGCTTAAAGAGATAGCAAAGCGGCAAGCGAAGGGGGATGGCGAATGGGTTATCGAAGCGGCGGATGCGGGATATCAAATCCAATTTTCGCGCGGCACGCTTAAGCTCGTTGCCACGGCAAGCACCCTTGCGGGAATAATTATAACCCCAACCAAAAATCAGCTTAATAAATTCCGCCGTAATGCGGTTAAAAAAGTTATCATAGGTGAAGGCATTTCGGAAATAGCCGATTTCGCATTTGAGGATTATGAAAATCTTGAAGCCGTATTTATTGGGGCAAGCGTTGAAAAAATAAGCTCAACGGCTTTTACGGGCAGGGAAAACGGCATCAGCCGGGGCTGCCCGTCTCTTGAATCCTTTGAGGTAGACGAAAAAAATAACTGCTACAAATCGATAAGCGGCGTGCTTTTCACCCTTGACGGGCAAACGTTAGTTACCTATCCGCCCGCAAAGCCGGATCTTTATTACGAGATAGATCCCCAAGTAAAAAATATTGGCGCACACGCCTTTAAAAGGGCAGGTAAGCTTCAATGCCTTAAGCTTGGCATAAGCTGTGAAGCAATAGGTGAGCTTGCATTTCTTAATGCATTTCGCCTTCAGCACGTATATTTTGCAAGCAAAACAATAAAATGGCCGCAGCGTTTTCCTTTTATAGAAATGGTAGGCTATGACAAGCCGTACCGTCTCGGCATAATATTTGGCGGCCCCGAGGGCAGCGGGGTGCAGCAAAAATGCAGCGAGGAAATGGAGTATTTCCTTGTTATTGAAGATAAAGACGTTGTTAACTTCCTTAGCGCTCCGATAGAAAAGGCCGAGGATAAGTATAGGCAAGAGTGCCTTAAGAAAATGATGATCTCCAAAAACGGTGTCTTATCGCAGGTGGGCGAATTCGGTGATGAGCTTATCCTTCCCGAAGGCGTTGTGTCAACAGATCCACGCATAAACCTTTCCGGCTGCAAAAGAGTGGTGATACCGTCTACGGTAAATCATCTTTGGGCAGAGGGCTTTGACGGTCCTGCACCCGATCTTAAGGAATTTGTTGTTTCACCGAATAATAAGGTCTACCGTGCGGTAGACGGGCACCTGCTTAACGGA
>JAZRLU010000311.1:0-10780 GCA_045647045.1 Eubacteriales bacterium | reverse complement strand
GCAAACGATATTGAGATTCTCTGCCCTTACCACCGTCTTAACGTCTCTTACGAAGAACATAGATGCACCGCCTCCGGTAGCGATCCACGTTCCTGCCTTGCCGTTCTCATCGGCACCGTCTACGTTAAGCTTATATCCGGTTCTTACCTGAATTACGTTTCCTGAATTCGCCGTTACGGTATGGCCGTTAAGGTTTAAATTAAGCGTTACGGTAGGGCTCATATTTCTGAACTCCCAGTAACCCTTTCCGCCTACCTGGAAATCCTTGTTGACGTCGATAGTTATGATCGCGTTTTCGTTTTCCGCGGTTGTGGCGCTGTCAAGCTCCGTCATAAACGTGTCGAAGCTTCCGTGTCTTACGGTAGTCTGTCCGTTTTTCGTTACCGTCATAGTTACTTCCTCTGTGGAATACGCGGATGAATCCACTGCATTTACCACAATGACGGTGCTCAAAACGAGTACGACCAGCATAAGACAAATCAAAAATGATTTTGGTTTGATCTTCATTTCTTACCTCCAATTTCGATGATATTAACTGTAAAATACTGTTATATTTTAACATATCTTTTACTTTATTGAAATAATCAAATATATTATAGCAGCTTTACATTGTAAGATAAGGCGAACTTTTAACAGTTACCGGAATAGACACGACAGGTTCGGTTTGTTTATTCACCGGGGACTTTATTCTGTTGCGGCTTGATGCCATACATACACGGCGTTGCCGTGATTCCATCCGGCCCTTGGGCTGATTCCATACCGCAACAAGTTGCGGATTCCATACAAGGCTTACACCTTGATTTGTTGGCGAAAGTATGGTATAATGTTATTGTAGATTGCGAAAGGAGATTGCTATGGGTAAAAAAGATAACAAGCGGCATTTATGTCCGCCATTAACTTTTCTTGATAAAAGTATATATTTCTTGTGCATTGAGTTTTGCGAAGCATTCGACGTTATATATTCTTCCCTCACAATGATGCACTTCGAAAACAAAGCAGCTGCTCTTACAAAGATTGTTAAATTGTTAAATGATAACGGCATCTTATGCTTATCTGTTGATAAGAACCAAAGCAAATATATTGATATGGGAACTCGCAAAATCAAGGTGTATCCTGACACTCTCGATAATATAACATCACTCATCGGTACAACCTCAATGTCGATTGTAAAAACAATTGAAACCGATAATGCACACATTATTGTAAGTAGAAAATAATGCAACAAATTTCATTTTATAGAATGGTGCAAGTGGTGTACGTTTCACTTCTCTTACCTACATTTACACACCTTTTTACCGCTCTTTCGCAAATAAAAACAGTAGATTGATACGGGTAGTATCGACCTACTGTTTTCTTTTTACCGTTAAATATTGACCGGAAGCTCTTGATTTACAATGTTTTTTGCTTTGGTGGTGCATTTCGGTATATGCGGTGCCTATATCTTATGCCCCGTTTTGTATTTTACTTATGCAATCCCATTTTACGCAAGGTGGTTAAAGCGATTTCCGGATTGTTTCCCGTAATATTGTCACAGCCGTATTCCACGCATCTGCGGACATCCTCTTCCGTATCTGCACAAAACAGCCATGCAAGTATTCCACGGGATTTAGCCAATGCAATGTCTTCACGGATTGACTCATCAGTGCAGTTCTTCCAACCGATGGGTATTCCCATACCGAACATGCAATCATACGTTTCTTCGGTGAAATTTTTCATATGCCTACCGGGAAATCCCTGTGTGCGCATATGTGGATATTTATTTTTTGTATAGCGGATAATTTCAGCATCAAAGCAAGCGATAACGCTTCGCTCTTCAAGATTAAATCTGCCAAGCATCGAAATCGTTTTATCCACTGCTTCCTGTGTCATATCCTTTATTTCAACATTTAAAAGAAGGGTATCAAATTTCGAAGCCAGCTCCAAAACCTCTTCCAGCGTCGGGATTTTAGTGCCCTTAAACTTTTCATCAAAATATCCGCCAAAGTCAAAGGTTTTAAGTTCTTCAAGCGTATAATCACGGGTCAGACCTTCGTGGTCTGACGTGCGTGCAATATTGTTGTCATGTATAACAACAGGCACACCGTCTTTTGTTATATTTACATCAAACTCTATAAGGTCAACGCCAAGATTTATCGCCGCCTCAAACGATACAATAGTGTTTTCGGGAAATTTACTGCAAATTCCCCTGTGTCCCAATACGGGGATATGGTTGTTTTTTGCATACCAGAGATCATTTTTCATTGTTTTTGCCTCACTAATTACTACGCCATAAGACGCTTTTTTGTTTTTTCACTTCTTGACATATGCACATCTTTTTTATTTTACTATGGATCTTAGCATTTCCGTATTTTCGGAAATGTTTCCGTCCTTTGAGAAAATACTCGATGTTCCTGCAACAAATATATTTGCTCCGGCTTCGTTCATAAGCTTTGCATTTTCAAAGCTTACATTTCCGTCAACCTCGATTTCGATATGTCCATATCCGTTTTTATCCAGATATTCTCTTAAAGCTGTTATCTTTTTGAGCGTTGATTTGATAAGTTTCTGACCTGCAAAGCCCGGATTAACCGTCATAACAAGAACTGCGTCAATATCATCAAGGATGCTTTCCAACACGCATATAGGTGTACCCGGATTAATTGCAACCATCGCCTTTGCGCCTTTATTTTTTATTGCAGAAACAGCCTTATGTAAATGAGGTGTGGATTCATAATGAATCGCCACATAATCCCCCTCCCCGAACTCAAACCAGTCAAGCTTGTTTTCGGGATTGTTTATCATCAGATGAATATCAAACGGAATTGAAGTTTTTCTTCTCAGCGCCTTTATAAAATCTGTTCCGAGTGTAAAGTTCGGTACAAAGCTTCCGTCCATAATATCAATATGAATCAGATCTATATCGTGTTTTTCAAACTCTTTAATGCATTTATCAAGTTCAAAAAAGTCCACACACATAATAGACGGTGAAATTTTTTTATTCACGAACAATTCCTCCCAAATGTCAGTAATAAAAAATATTCTTTACTGTACCTATTAAATTTATTTGCTAAGCATCTTCCCAGCTTAGGCATATTTCTCTACCTTTTGCTGAAAAAGGAAACGTGGTATGAGCCTGATTTAAAATCTCCTACATCATTAAACGTCAACAGGTCTTTTCCTAAAAGCACAAATACCACCTATACTATTCGGTTAAATTATAACAAATCCATTTTAAAAAGTCAATCCATTGTATTGTTTTATATGTATACTTTGCGATTTTGCTATGATAACAAATCGGTAGGATAAAAACGCAGAGACTTTTTCTGCGGCACATATTATTCCCTACTAAAAGGCTTAATGATATTATCGCGAAGCGATTGCGTATATCTTGAGGAGGAGTGGCGATGCCGCTCTTGCATCATGCGCCAGCGTGCATTTTACATGCGACTTGATGATATGCCTTGATTTATTTGTAAGAGTTTGATATAATAGACTCATCGATAGATAAAAATGTGTTTATGATATAATTTATCCAATTCATCACCACGTTTTAGGAGAAATACACTATGGAGCATATCTTTGAGGGAAAGTGGATAACGGATGCAGAATTTGCCGAGTTGAAACCGAGGAATGTTTTTCACAGACAGCTTGATAAAACTGATCTACCTTGCGAAGAACATAGAAACCGCCATATTTTGTTTCGAAAAAAGTTTTACTGCAATAAATTAAGTGAAAATGCGAAAATATACATCTCGGCTGACGATTACTATAAATTGTATATCAACGGGCAGTTTGTGGCGCAAGGTCCCTCGCCATCTTATCATTTTAGCTATAATTACAATGTAATAGACATCGGTCAATATCTGCAAAAGGGAGAAAATCTAATCGCAGCTCACACCTTGTATCAGGGGCTTATTAACCGTGTTTGGCAAAGCGGTGATAACCGTCACGGATTGATTCTTGATCTGGTTATAGATGAAGAAACGATTGTTGCCAGCGATGAAAGCTTTAAAACAAGCCCTCACACCGCTTATACTGAAACGGGAATATGCGGGTATCAGACACAGTTTCTTGAAAGATATGATTCCACAGCAGCAGAGGTTGGTTTCGCTTCTCTTGATTTTGATGACGGTAATTGGGAAAATGCCCAAATCAACAGATATGACGATCACACGTTAGCCTTGCAGAAAAGCGGTATGCTGGAGTTCGAAACCGTTTTGCCGGTCAGCACTTCCGTTGACGGAGAACGCATCTTGTATGATTTCGGGTCAAATTACGTAGGGTACCTATGCGTCCGTGCTAAAGGCAAAAAGGGTGATACTGTCACCGTGCGATGTGCACAGGAATTAAAGGACGATGGCACTATTCGATATAATCTTCGTTCAAATTGCACCTACGAGGAAGAATGGATTTTATCCGATGGAGAAAGCACACTAGACTGGTTTGATTACAAATCCTTTCGCTATGCAGAGCTTTCTATCCCCGACGGTGTTGTAGTGCTAGAGGTGTATTTTCTTGTTCGTCATTATCCCTTCGCTTTAAACACACAGCTGAAATCGTCATACGCCGCCTACGATGACCTGAAGAAAATTTGGGAGCTTTGCATCCGTACTCAACGCTACGGGGTTCAAGAGGTTATTCAGGATTGCATGGAGCGTGAAAAAGGCTTTTATCTTGGTGATGGTTGTTATACGGCGCTGACAAATATGATACTTACAGGCGATGATTCCATGGTGCGTAAGCTGATAGATGATGCCTTTTCAACCGATTTTATAACCGAAACTCTTGTTACATGCATGTGTTGCTCCTTTATGCAAGAAATTGCGGAGTTTCCTTTGATATTAGTGTATCTTGTGTGGTGGCATTACAATTATACAGGGGATAAAGAATATTTAATGCAAAATTACGCCAAGGTAACGCGGCTACTTGATGCGTATCGGCGTGATTATGAAAAGGAAGGTCTTTTAAGGAATCTTGACAAATGGTGTGTGGTAGAGTGGCCGAAAAATTTCCAACACGGTTATGACGTAGACATTCGAGAAGGGCAGATTTGTAAAGATGCGCACGTTTCTTTAAATTCTTACTATATTGCTGCAATACGAACTGTAAACACGATAGCAGAAACCTTAAACAAGCCACAGTATCGGGATGAATCTCCCCTGCTTTCTGCCTTTTACTCTACGTTTTACGACAAGGATAAGCAGCTGTTCAAGGATGGCGAAAATACAAATCATATCAGCCTTGTGGGGAATAGCTTTGTGTACGGACTTGGCATTTGCACCGAAAAAGAATTTCAGCGCAATTTCCTTTCGATGCTTGAAAAGAACGGAATCTGCTCGCTTTCTTTATTCTGCGTATTTCCTGTTTTGATGGGCTTGATAAGAAATGGGCAATACGAGCTTCTCAAGCAGTGCCTTCGTGAGGATGGAGCGTGGAAGCGAATTATCCGTGAAGGCGGAACCACTACGTTTGAGGGATGGGGAAAAGAAACCAAATGGAATACGTCATTATTCCATTTGACGATGTCATACGCAGCAGTTTTTATGGCTGACATTGATTTAAAAGGTGTTTTTGACGGCATCAGCTTTGTCACCCCTTGACAAACTCAAAAATACCGAAAATCCTTAATTCTGTTAACTTTTTAAAAAAGCGACATCTATTATTTGTTGGTAGCTGCTTTCGCTGATTAGCAAAAGAAGCTTTAGTAGAATATCAGGATTATTTCTTGGTTTGTTTATTGGAATATACATACAACGACTACCTTTATCACCTTTAGAAAACGCAACAAGTCTATTGAGTGTGCTTTTAGTAGTCCTCACCTTGATTTATGCACATTTAGGTTGCTTTTTGCCATAAGAAAAGTGAGGGTTTGATACAAAAGTAAACTCATTGAAAATTCAAAATTTAACGAGGTAATTAAGATGATAGATATAACCGCATGGATGAACGTCTTTTTGGAAAGGTTAAATCATAAATTTGAAAATCGCGTGTGGTTTGTTGGCTTGCAGGGGAGTTACGGTCGCGGTGAGGCGTGTGACACAAGCGATATTGATATTGTTGTGATACTTGACGAATTGTCCGCCTCCGATATCCGAAAATACAATACAACGTTAGATACCCTTCCTCACAGAGAGCTGATTTGTGGCTTTGTTTCGGGCAAGGCTGAGCTTTTGAATTGGGAGCCTTCCGACCTTTTTCAGTTCTATTATGATACGATCCCGATAAAAGGAAGCCTTGATGAATTACTTGCTGTTATTGATGAAGCGGCTGTGAGCAGAGCCATTAAAATCGGGGCTTGCAATATCTATCACGGCTGTGTGCATAATATGCTGCACGAAAAGAGTAACGAAATATTGCACGGTCTTTATAAAACTGCCTCTTTTGTTGTGCAAGCTATTATCTTCAAGCAGACCGGAAAATATATCAAGCATCAAAAGGAATTGCTTACGATTGCCGCCCACGATGAACAAGCTATCGTGAATACCTTTTTGCATTTAAAAACCGGTGGTACAGTTGAGTTCGATGCAATGTCGGAAATGTTGCTTATTTGGGCTAAAAGATGGATTGCTGAAGATAATTAAATAAATTCCAATTCAACGAGCATCACTAATTCAAAAAGCAAAGCAGCTGCCGGTGAAAAGCACGTTCGGCAACGGAACAGATTTTGAATTGAAGAAAAGTTTAAAGAGGATCTTTTATGCCTTTAAGAATAATACGAAACAGTCTTTTAAAAATGGAAGTTGATGCCATCGTCAATCCTACGGATTGCGATCTGTCCGGTTCTGGCAGCATTGACTTCAAAATCCAACTTGCGGGTAAGGAAAAATTAAAAAGCGAGCTTGCCGCTTTTGGCAGATGCGACGTTGGAGATGCGATACTAACGCGCGCGTATAATTTGCCGTGCAGGTATATTATTCACACCGTTGGACCGATTTGGGAGGGTGATGCGAGTGCGTTTAGGGTTATCGAAAGCTGCTACAGAAACTGCCTTAGGTTAGCGCTTACGCACGGCATTAAGAGTATAGCCTTTCCCCTGATAGCAACGGGTACGTTTGGGTGCCCTACGGACAGGGCAATTCAAATTGCTATAAACACTATCAACGCTTTTCTTATCGATACCGATATGGACGTTTATTTGGTTGTATACAACAGCGAGGCGTTTGGTATTTCAAAAAAGCTTGTAGACGACGTTAAGTCCTACATTGAGGCGGATGCCGAGGAGGACGAGCGCATTGAGAGCATACGGCAGCTGCTTTCATATTATGAAGTTAAGGATACCCCACTTGCAAAAAGAGCTATAGGAAAAATAAAGGTAAGTGATAGCGCCGAGGAGGCTATGCACACCACCCCGCGCGGTGTTCCCTTCCTTGCCACCGAATTTCGTGAGAGCGGCAGCCTTGAGGATCTTATACCCGAGCTTGACAAAATTGAATGGACGAGCGAGGATTCATTTACGTACAAGCTTTTTAAGATCATTGATAGCAATAATCTTAAGGACTCCGACGTTTATAACGCGGCAGGCATCAGCAAGATGGTGTTTTCTAATTTGCGAAAGGGCGTTATCCCGAAGAAGAAAACGGTTTTACGCCTATGCTTAACGCTGCCGATAGGTATTGCGGAGGCAACGGAGCTTTTGGCAAGCGCAGGCTATGCATTTGTGCTTAGTGACAAGTTTGAAAAAACGGTAAAAAAGATAATAGAGGCAAAGAATACGTCTGCCCTTACGCGCATTGACGTTATTGATCTTATCCTTTACGAGCTTGGATTGCCGCTGTTCAATACCGCATCGTAAAAGTAAATTCCGACTTTACCACATTTATATAAAAAAGTGCTATACTCTCCTTGTAAAACAAACAAGGAGGGTATTTTTTTATGAACAGAACAATCAGAGTTACGGGAAAAAGCAGCATAGAGGTAAGCCCCGACCGCACAAGGATAAGCCTTAATATTTCGGGCACGGAAAAGGAGTATGATCAATGCCTGGCAAAGTCTGTTACGGATATGAGCGTGATAGTTGATTGCATACGCAAATTTGGCTTTGAGAGGCGCGATATAAAAACCGCGAGCTTTGATATAAGCAGAAAAACCGAGGGGTACCGCGACAAAAACGGCGATTGGAAATATCGCTTTATAGGCTATGAATACACCGAGGATCTCAATTTTACGTTCCCAAACGATAACGGGCTGCTTGGGCGCATTCTTTACGCGCTGGCACATTTGACAATAGTGCCCGAGATCAATATTTCTTACTTTTGCAGTGACGAGGAAACGGTTAAAAACAAAATACTTGAGCTTGCCGTACGGGATGCAAAGAAAAAGGCGGAGCTGCTGACGGATGCTGCGGGTGTTAAGCTTTGCGAGATACTTGATATCGACTATTCCTGCATCACCGTTACAATGGAGACGGACAATATGAAATTTTGCAAGCCTATGGGGCTTGACGATATGCGCACCTGCGGCACGTATGAGGTTGATCTTGAGCCCGATAATATTTCCGCAAGTGACAGCGTAAGAATAACTTTCAGAATAGAATGACAGGAGGTATAAAATGTTAGGTGCAATAATTGGTGACGTAGTAGGCTCCCGTTTTGAGTTTAACAATATAAAAACGAAGGAGTTTGATCTTTTTGACAAAAGCTGCTCTATTACAGACGATTCTGTTATGAGCATTGCCACCGCGGAAATGTGCTTGATGGGCTACGTTCCCGAAAACCGTGCAATGATCATAGAAACCTTTAAAAAGTGGGGGCAGCGCTACCCTTATGCGGGCTACGGAGACCGTTTTTTAGGCTGGGTGCTATCCGACGATCCAAAGCCGTACAACTCCTGCGGCAACGGAAGCGCTATGAGAATTTCCGCAATCGGCTTTTGGGCGGAAAGCGCGGATGAGGTTGAGAAATACTCAAAAGCCGTGACCGAGGTAACACACAATCACCCCGAGGGAATAAAGGGCGCATACGTAACGGCTATGTGCATTTTTATGGCAAGGCAGGGTGCATCCAAGGATGAGATAGGCGCTTTTGTAAAAAAGCATTACGATATCGATTTTGATTACGAAGAGTTAAGAAGGACCTATATACACGGTGCGGAAATTTGCCAAAATACCGTTCCCGAGGCGATATTTTGCTTTTTGATAAGCGAGAGCTTTGAGGACTGTATAAGAACTACTATCTCTATCGGCGGGGATTGCGATACTACCGCCGCGATCTCCTGCGCTATTGCAGAGGCATATTACGGAATACCGAGCGATATAGCACACGGGGTAATGCCGTTTATACCCGATGATATGAAGCATATCATCCATAGGTTTTACCGCGTGATCGACGACTCGGGGATCACAATTTTATAAAATTAAGGCACGGAGCCGCGATATGCGGCACCGTGCCCTTTTCTTTTGTTAGCCTTTACGGCTTTTAATTATCCGAGATCAAGATCCCAAACACCGTCTCCCTCATCTACAATACCGGTTTCGGTACCGGGGGACGTTATTATGATATCCGAATTGGTTGTTTTAATGATCTCTACTTCGGGATTAAGATATTCTTTCATTTCAAATCTCCCTTATTTTTCGGTAACGGATGCCTTATACTCGGCTGCGCTGCGTGCATATGCCGCAAGCTGCTCAACAATTGCGTGAAGAGCGGTGTTATCTGCATACTCGCTCTTTACGTAGCTGTAGTACGAATAGATATTATAGCTTTCCGTATAGGTAGTACCGTCTATCGTTACGGTATAGCTGATATCATCGCACATTCTGTAGGCATACATTATAACCTCAACGTAATTGCCGTTTGTATCGCTACCGCTTACCGTTTCAAGCACGGCACCGCCCGAGGTGAAGGTGAAATCATCCGCGGTGAAGCCGTCCTGAAGGTAGAAGATGAACGAAGGAGCTGCATTAAGCCTGAGAGTTGCGGAGCTGATACCGCGATCCGATGCAGGAGCCTTTGCAGGTGCATCCATATTGGGTGCGCCAACGCCTGCGATAAGAGCATCTATTGCAGAGATCTTATCTCTATCTGCGGTGCTGCCGAAGTATGCGTATGCTGCCTTTGCATAAGCAAGCATATTCTTTGCAAGTGCAACCTCTCTATCTGTATAATCGCCCTCGATGATCCTCTCTGCGTACTTGAAGGTATTAACCGTCCAAGAGGAAACAACGGTTTGATCGCCCGTTTTAAGGGATACCTTAACGGTTATATCGGAAAGCGAAGCAGATGCGGGAAGAACAACAGCTATCTTATAATACTCCTCACCGTCAAGGGTTACAAGAGTTACGTCATATCCGCACGCCTCAAGTGCCATACCGTTTATGCTGACGGCTTCAACGTAATCGGTTACGGGCACGTAAACGTTATAAACGAAGCTTGAATAAAGGGTTATGCTTGTTTTGATGCTGTAGCCGTACATTACGTCGGGATACAGGCTATAGGATGCATATCCGCTTTCCTCACCGGACTTGATATAGATGCACTTTGTGCCGCCGGGGATAAGCTCACCGTTCACGTTCTTAACAGCACCGTCTACCGAGAAGGGTGTGTTTTCAAGAACGCCTGCACTTGTGCCTGTGGGTGCTTTTACGGTAAGGTATTTACCGTTTGAACCGAGGCCGAGCGAGAAGCTTGAATATTCGTTAAGCGAATAGAGCGTAGTATTTGCAATATTGGAGGAAAGGATAAGCTCACCGCCGTTTATAGCGAAATCTACTGCGGGCTTGATTCCAAGGGCTTCATAGGTAACGTTGAATATAAGCGAGTTCTTTGTAACCTTGCTAAGATCGAAGATACAGTCGGTGAAGGTG
>JAZRLU010000310.1:0-3594 GCA_045647045.1 Eubacteriales bacterium | reverse complement strand
GTTTTCATACGTAACGGTGCGCTCCATAGTGCGCGGTCCGACCTCGGCGGTGTACGTGCCCTCACCGGGTACGCTTACCGTTACCTTGCCGACAACAAAAGCTCGCTCTACGGTATCGCAATGCACGGTAATGCCGTTTGGCATTATCATATCTCCCCTGCCCTGCGGTCTGCCACTCTCAAATTCACCTACGTACATATAGGCGCTTTTAAGATCGGCGTATCTGCCAAAGCCTGAAAACGAACCGTTTTTGAAGCCGCCCTCATAATAATGCTCATACCCGAAGGAGCTCCACGAGCGCTGTGAGGCATAACCGCTTGGCGTATAGCCCGAAAACTCTCCGTACGTTTCGGTGCGCGCCATACTGTAAACAGTCGCTCTGCCAAAGGAGAAATTGCCGTCCTTAAAAATGCCGTCGTATATTTCGGTATCGTCGGGTGCGGCAAGGATGGGGTCATCCTCTATGGTAAGGCGCAGGTAGCCTGTACCGTGCATTTTGCCGCCGTTATAATCGCCAAGATAATATCGGTTATTTCCGTCACACTCACCGTAGCAATCGGTAAGCTCATCACCCTCATACATACCGCTTGCATAATCGTAGCGGCGCTTTTTGGGTGCGGTGCGATCGTACTCCGGCAGGACACCAAGTGATAAGAGAGCCTTACTCTTAAGGCTGCCGAACACGAAGCTTCTGCGTGCCGCATCCTCACTTACCAAGGTGGCAAAGCGTGCAGCACCCTCTGCCGCCGCATCGGATACGGTAAGCACAAGAGAGGCGCTATCCGTTTCGGGATCGGTGGGGACGTAGGTTACGGAAAGCAAGCGCCCTTCGTTATCGATCTGTGCCGAGTTTATGGCAAAGATCGGGATAAAGGTGTTGCCCAAGGCTACGTGCGTAGAGTAAAGGCGGTAGGTATCGGTGCCGTCTGCCGTGCAAAGCTCGGCTAAATATTCACATACCGTATTCATAGCGTATTAAAGAGTACGCATCCAGGCATCCGCCTCGGAGCACCAGGTGGCAGCGAGGGGCTGAACGTACAAGGGATTGTTACACTCTGTGATCTCGGTGGCAAGCGCCGTGCCGTGAGGTCCGTAAGGATAGATAGAAAGCTTGTACCTTGCGCCACACTCGGTAAGCGCCGCGGCAAGCTTAAGCGTGCCTATAACGGGCACTGCATTATCCTCAACCGTATGCCACATAAACATAGGTGCGGAGTTTTCATTGACCACGCGGTCAAGCGAATATCTGTTTATTTCATCCTCGGTAAAGACGGCGCTCGGTCTGCCGAGAAGATTTCTAAAGGAATTAAGATGCGTAGGACCTGTCATAACCGTTACGGGGTAAGAAAGGATAGCACCGCGGGGCTTTACAAGCGCGTACTTGTGCCCAAACGCCTCCTTTACCTCGGGGTATGAATACATTGTGGCAAGCGAGCCGCAAAGGTGACCGCCTGCAGAGAAGCCCACCGCAAAAACGCGATCGGGATCAATATGAAGCTCCTCGGCGTGCTCCTTGATGTATATCATAGCGCTTGCCGCATCGAGAAGCTGCTTCGGGAAAACGTCACCCTCCCTGCCTACTCTGTAGCCAAGCACAAAGGTGTTATAGCCGCGCGCAAAAAATTCAAGCGCTATGGGCTCGCCCTCTCTGTTTGTGCATACCTCGCGGTAAGCACCGCCGGGGATAACAAGAAGTGCATCGCGCGTTTGCGTAAGATCGGCAACGTAGGTATCTATAAATACTCTGTCGTCATCGGGATTGAGAAAAATTCTTTCGTGCCTCATAAACTGCCTCCGTTTTTTTCCTAAATTACATTATACTATAACTATTTAAAAAAAGCAATACCCTAAAATAAAAAAAGGGCGCCGCGATCCACAAAGGTGCGGTGCCCATATACGGAATTTATTTGCCGATTATGTGATAAAAGAGCTTTTTTATGTTTTCATCGGAAAGATGCGGATAAAATTTATCCATATTAAGCGAGGGGTATTTTCCGCCGATGTAGCCGTCTGTAAGCGCGGTAGCGCAAGCTTCCGAGATATACTTAACGGCAGGTACAAGAAGATCCTCATCCATACCGATATCAAGGGCGCGCATAAACAGCGCATCACAGTCCTCTGTTGCAAGCGAGGGCATTATGGATGCGATCTCAAGCCCTGAGAGCGTTTTTTCATCTGCCATAATTTCAAGGCATACGTTATGAGCCTCCTCTGCGGAAAGATAGGGCAAAATTTTGATAAGCTTTGCCTCGCGGCTCTCGGGATCCTCGCTTTTATCTGTGGAAAAGAGGCGCTCTGTGCCAACCTTGATCTTTTCGCCAAGCTCGCGCGCTCCCGAAACGAACTTTTCACCAAGCTCACGCGCTCCTGCACCGAATTTATCAAAAAATTCCTCGGTATCGCGTCTGAATTTTTCTCTTTTGCTCGGCTCCTGTGCCTCGCCTATCTCAACGTCGATAAGCTCCGGATCGCCTTCAGCAGCGGTGGTGTCTATATCCTCCACCCTCTCGTAATATTCCTTACCGTCTATTACAACCTTTATAAATTTCATTGTTCATCTCCTTGTGTAAGCCTCGGAATAACCTCTCCGAGATATCTTTGCTCGTGTGGCATCAGGCGCGGATAAAGAGCCGCCGCATCACACTTAAGTGCCCCCTCCTTAACACGCCGTAAAATGTACATTCTCTCACGTAGTGAGAGCTGATGGAAAATCTCGTGCAGCACGGCATCACTTTCACCGCTTGCTATCTTCTCTACCACAAAGCTTCTTTCGTGACCGCGGAAGATATCGTTTTTATCAATATGAAGGCTCTCTCCGTCAAACAGTCCAAGCAGCTCTTCAAACGATACGGAGAATATGCGCGTTATCTCACAAAGCGTATCAACTGACGGTATGCTTACGCCGCGCTCCCATTTTGAAAGCGCCTGCCGCGTTACGTATAGCCTTGCCGCCAGCTCCTCTTGGCTGAGCCCTGCGCGCTGCCTGTATTTTACAAGCCGCTCGCCAACCTTTACAAAATCTATCAAGCGATCACCTCCCCACGTACAGTCTGCGGATAGCGGCTATTTTCCGCCGCCGTTATCCTTTCTGCCTATATTCTAATACATCGTGGGGAATTTGTCAAGCAACCGTTGGTTGCACCGTTATATCCATCCGTATCATTATATGCTATATAGTCGCCGGCGTTACATCCGCAGCCGTTTTTTTCGGATTTTTTTATAAACCTATTGCAAATTTCCAAAACTTATGCTACAATATACACCGTGCCAAATACCGCACACCTCATAATAAGCCCCTCCTGTTAGGGTTAGTTACCTTGAATTTAAATAAAAAACCAATATATGCCTGCATAGTTAAATGGATATAATAAGCCCCTCCTAAGGGTTAGTTACAGGTTCGATTCCTGTTGCGGGTGCCAAAGAAAGCAGAGTCACTTTTGTGGCTCTGTTTTCTTTTTCACCCGTATGGAATCGACCTGCTCCAAGGCTTTGCCTTGGAATCAGGTTCGAATCCCAGCCGCACGTCTCGCAGGGCGAGACAACACACGCTCTTACGAGGCACTTACTTCCCTGCGGCTGATTCCTGTTGCGGGT
>JAZRLU010000309.1:0-2622 GCA_045647045.1 Eubacteriales bacterium | reverse complement strand
TCCGACTTGGAAGTTACCCCGAGCTTTACGGATGAGTGTGATATACTTGTAGTAGGTGCAGGCGCAGGCGGAATATTTGCGGCAAGCACCGCAGCCGAGGAAGGCGCAGACGTTATACTTATAGAGAACGATATTAATATCGGAGGTATGAGAGTCAGGGGAAACGTTACGCCCTATTATTACGGCGCTCCCGGCGGCTCATTTGAGGCGGATGATCAAAGGATCGCCTCGGGGGGCGGCTTTGCCTACGTTGGTAATCAGCCCGAGCCAAGGCAGATCGTATTTACGGAAAGACTTAAAAAAAGCGGCACTCGCCTTATTACAGACACCCTGCCTACGGGCATATATTTTGACGGTGAGCGCGCGGTTGGGCTTCGCGTGTTCAGCAAGGGGAAAACGCTTGATATCAAGGCAAGGATAATCGTTGATGCAACGTCAGACGGGCACCTTATCCGTATGAGCGGTGCGGAATACAGCTTTGGCAGAAAGCGCGACGGTAAGGTAGCACCCTTTACCGTAAGAACTCAATATATAAAAAACGGAAGGTATATCTCGATAAACGATGACAGCGGATATATCAATCAATATGACGAGGCGGCTTTCTCGGATAAGGTGATAAGAGCACATGTAAATGCCGAGAAGTTCTTGTCGGACGGTGACTTCTTAAGCCTGCCCACTCAGGCAGGAGTCAGAGAGGGCATTACGTTTATCGGCGAGGATAGGGTAAATTACGAGGATCTCGTTTTCGGAAGATTTTGCAAAAATCCGCTATTTTACGCCTATGCCGATCTTGATAAGCACGGGCACGATAGGGCGCTTGACGATGAAATATATCAAACGTGGATGACCGTGGCAAATCTTGCAACCGTTACCGTTAATATTCCCGTGCCTATGGGCGCCGTTTTGCCAAAGGGCGTGCGCGGCATTGTTACTGCAGGCAGATGCTTAAGCATAGATACGTATGCGCTTGGCGCGGTACGAATGAACAGAGATATGTACCGTATGGGTGAGTGCGTTGGTATAGCTTGCGCTATGGCGATAAGGTCGGGATGCGATTTTTCCGAGATCAATTACGCCGAATACCGCGAAAAGGCAGAGAGCAGGGGTTGCTTTAACGGATATCCCGACAGAACGGTGGGCTTTGACAACAACAGAAATCTGATATCCTATAAGCCGCTTGAATTTACCGTAGATAAGACTATAAATCTGCTTTCAACCGAAACCCCCGGCGCGGCTATATGGTCGGCATACCTGATGCGCATGGATAAGAGCGTATCGGATAGGATCGCAAATATGATGGAAAATGCAGAAAGTACCGCAACCGTGTATAACTGTGCAATAGCGCTTGGCGCAATGGAAGACAAAAGAGCGCTGCCCGTTTTACGTAAGATAGTAAAAAATCGCGATTGCTACTACTACAAGGATTGCCGCCGCTCCAATCAGCACCGCTCGGCAATGGCGGTATGCCTTCTTGGCAGGGTTGGAGATAGCGAGGATATAGCGGAGCTTGAGAGCATTGTCTTTGATGAAAACGAGATAAACAAGGAGCTTTATCACGTGCTTTCCCCGGAATATATCCACCATATAGAGAAGGATAGAAACTTCCTGTTCTTCGATATATACACTCACGCGGTGATGGCTATGGTAAAGATCTATAAGCGAGAGGGACTTGACACTATAGCCCTCAAAGCACGCTTGGAAAAGCTTTTTGCGGATGAGGCAACGATCCGCAGGATAACTCACGTTAAGTCAGACGAGCCGGCGTATATAGAGATAAAAGACTTCTTCCGCGGCGTGCTCGGCGAGCTTGATTTAAAGACCGAGGCGCGATCTTAAAAACGGCTTGAAAGCACCCGTGTATGGAAATGCGCGGCATTTGTAATGCACCTTCGGGCGCCGCCGAGGTACTTTCGGCAAGAAAACGCAAACAAATAAAAAAGCCCCCTTCGGTAGGATCGGAACGCTACCGAAGGGGTTTTGCTTTATGCGAATGGGTTGCACAAAAATACTACCGAGGCAATGCCGAAAACAACGCCGAACCATTGCTTTGCCGTAAGCCTCTCTCTAAACAGCAGCACCGCCGCGAGGGTGGTAAGCACAAGTCCGCCGCCGTTGACGGTCGGGAAAAAGACTGCGCTGTCCATAACGCCCGAGAGATAGAGGTTGAATTTGTTGTTGGCAGCGGCACAGGCTCCGCCCGCTATCATAATTGCAAGCATAAGCCAAAACTGTTTTTTGCCGTCATTGTCCCGCTCTGTGCTTTTCGATCCGTTTTCTTGCATTTTAAAAAATACGGCGAGAAGCGTGCAAATTACAGCCGATGAGATAAAGGCTATGATCAAAAAAGCATTAAGCTCATCTCGGTGCTCGGAGCTTTGATGCACCTTTTGCATAACTCCGATGCCACCCGTTGCGGCAAAGGCTACAAGGCACAGCAAAAGCCATTTCAGGTTCGCCTTTTTTTCACCGCCGTCACTCTTTGCGGCAAGCACAAAGCTTACAAGCATCAAAATAATTCCCACGATCTGTGCCCATCCTAAATGCTCATCAAAGAACATTACGCCCGAAAGCGCAGATATCAAGGTGGAAAAGGAAATGATAACCGAGGTGTAAGACATAGGG
>JAZRLU010000308.1:0-1626 GCA_045647045.1 Eubacteriales bacterium | reverse complement strand
CTTGGCCTCCGACTTATCCTATATACGAGGCAACACGCCCCGTGACCGATGACAATATCGTTACCGATGAGTATCTTGATACTATTCCTGCGCTTTACGCAAAATCTGCTGTACTCGCATACCGCGCGGGATTTGACGGTGTTGACGTAAAGAGCTGCCACGGATATCTGTTCCAAGAGCTGCTTTCCGCATTTACACGCCCCGGCAGATACGGCGGAAGCTTTGAAAACAGAACACGCCTCTATCTTGACTGTGTTAAGGCGGTGCGCGAGGCTGTGCCGAATGAAATGCTTACCGTTACGCGCCTTGGCTGCGCAGATATGATCCCCTACCCTTACGGATTCTGTACAACCGAAAGTGGCGAGCTCGATCTTACCGAGTGCGATATGCTTGTTGAGAGGCTTATGGAGCTTGGCATCCGTATGCTTAACGTAACCATAGGCAACCCTTACTATAATCCTCACATAAACCGCCCCTTCCGCAGAGGCACGTACACACCACCCGAGACACCCGACGTTGGTCTTGCAAGATTTATAACGGTTGAAAGCCACCTTAAGGAAAGGTTCCCTGAGCTTGTAGTTGTTGGCTCCGGACTCTCTTACTACCGCGACGATCTTATGGATAAGGCGGAATGGATGCTTGACAACGGAGTGTGCGACTTTGTTGGCTTTGGAAGAGGCTGGCTTGCATACCCCGAGCTTTACCGCGACTGGCTTGCCGGCAAATTCGATGCCAAAAAGTGCTGCGTTGCATGCTCAAAGTGCACCGCGCTTATGAGGGCAAAGTGCGTAAGCGGCTGTGCCGTGTTCAATGATTACTATAAAAACTTATATAAGGAGAAGGTCGAATGCAAAAAATAGCTGTTGTAACAGGTGCTTATCAGGGCATCGGAAAAGGAATCGCCGACGGACTTAAGGCAGAGGGATATACCGTTATATATTCCGACGTACACGCCGAGATGGAGGGCGAGATATACTGCAAGTGTGATATTTCAAAGGCAGAGGACCGTGCGGCTCTCGTAAAATTCGCGCTTGACAGCTTTGGCAGGATCGACCTGCTTGTAAATAACGCGGTCGTTGCCTGCAAGGTAAGACTTGACGTGCTTGAAACCACCGAGGAAAGCTTTGATAGAGTTGTTGGCATCAATACAAAGGGCACCTTCTTTATGTGCCAGGCGTTTGCAAACGCTATGATAGAATGCCAAAGCCGCGGGCTTGAAAATTACACGCCCCGCATTGTAAATATTGCATCTAACTCCAGCTACACCTCCAGCACAAGCCGCGGTGAATACTGCATATCCAAGGCAGGCGTTTCTATGACTACCCTGCTCTTTGCGGATAAGCTTGCAGAGTACGGAATACCCGTATTTGAGGTTCGCCCCGGAATTATAAAGACACCTATGACCGACGTTGTAAGCGCAAAGTACGATAAGCTTATTGCCGAGGGCATTACCCCCATCAAGCGTTGGGGCACGCCCGAGGACGTTGCAAACTGCGTTATCGCGGCAGCATCCGGACTGCTTGATTTCGGCACGGGTACCGTGCTTAATGCCGATGGCGGCTTCCACATTCGCAGACTTTGATCGAGGTGCGGTATGAAAAAGCTTGATTTTGATGCCGTAGTAAT
>JAZRLU010000307.1:0-1786 GCA_045647045.1 Eubacteriales bacterium | reverse complement strand
GGGAGAAGAGAAGCACGCGCTCTGTGCCGGGGGCATCGTCCGTGCCCTCGGGGAGCAGGACAGTGCGCGGAATGTATACACGGCTACCCTCTATGCGGTAGCGTGCGCCGTCCTCGGTGCGGCGCGCCTTGGCAACGCCGCCGCTTTTTAAAAATACGGTGGCATAGCGCGGTGAGGCGATATGTGCACAAAAGCGTTCTGAAATACCGTTGAATATAAAGATACGGTAAACCTTGCCGCGCACGGTAACGCGTGCCGCCTCACCCTTGGTGATAAAGGGTAGGAAAAATGCGGCGGCGTTTACCACCGTAACGTCAACGCCCGATATGCGTGATAAGGCACGAACGGACATAAAGAGCCGTACCCGTGTTACGGTAAAAACGGTAAGGCGTACCGCGATAGCTATGGCGGTAACAAGAAGTAAGATCTCCGTTATATACATTATCCGTTACCCCCTACGTAGAGCGAGAAGCCCGAAAGCCACCTTGCACGGTAAAGGCGCAAGGCAAGAACAAGTGCGGGGGCGTGCAGGATTATAAGGGTAAAAACGAGATAAAAGGCAAGCCCTACCGTGCCAAAAACAGTGTGCGCGTGTGTAAGGGGGCGCAAGAGGGTAGCGGGCAGGGTGTCACCCATAAGAAAGCCGTGAGGAATAAACGCGGTGGGCAGCGAGAGTAGCGTTCCCAAAATTACCGATGCGATAACGTCCGCAGGGAGAAAGGCGCGTGTTACGGGCAGTATTACCTCGTGCACGCGGAAGAGCCCGTCCGTGAGTGATATCGTAAGCTCGTCTCTTGCATTGTCGTGCGCCAAGAGAAAATAAACGTATATGGCAAGCGCCGCGGTAAGCGCCACCGTGCCGAGCCTTGCTTCAAGCAGCTCGCGCTCCTCACGCTCGGATACGGCGTTGAAAAGCGGGAAGGCATCGGGAAAATAGCGGTACAGCTCACCGTACACCGCCTCTGCCAAAAGATAGCAAAGATAGGCGATAAGTATAAGCAGCGGTACGGCGGCAAGCATAATTCCAAGCCGCACAGCCGTGCGAATTATATGTTTTTTCAAAAAGTGATCACCTCTTTTGTGTATATTGTAGCATAGATATAAAAACTTTTCAAGATAATTCTTTTTTTAGGTTGATTTTATTTTATAAGTATGGTATTATATTCGTGACAATAATCCGAAAGGAGTGATAAGTATAATCAGCTTAAAGCTTATTTCAGAGGGCGGCGACGTCAGATTCAAGGCTTACGGCGAAGAGATCGACGAGACCTTCGTAGGTGAGTACAACGAGGGAGACAAGTGGCGCATAGAGCTTCCGTACGGCGAGTTTTTGCGCGTTCAGCTTGATCCCACGCTTGCCGAATCCATAATTTACGTGCCGGACGGTACGTTTGAGTTTGCGATACCCTTTGGCTACGAGCGCTCGGCTTGCTACGGCGGCGAGGCATTCGGCGGTGATACGCACAGAGTACGCGTATCCGAGCCCTGCGATGCAGACGTTTATGCACAGCGCGAGATATCGCTCAACTCACATGACAGACACAATATTGCGAAATACTTCCCCCACGCGGTGGCGAATTTCGTAACGAGAGAGGATCCCTGCTTCTTCGAGCGCAATGCGATCGACGGAGTAACGAACAACCTCTCACACGGTAAGTACCCCTACCACTCTTGGGGTGGCGGACTCCGTGAGGATCTTGAATTTACGGTGCAGTTCGGCACACCCGTAGAGGTTTCGGCGGTAACGCTGTTCTTACGTGCCGATTTCCCGCACGACACCTATTGG
>JAZRLU010000306.1:0-4188 GCA_045647045.1 Eubacteriales bacterium | reverse complement strand
AATGAATTTTTCCATAGCCTTTGTAACTATGCCTCTGTTGCTCTTACAGCGCAGATGTATCTCACCGCTTAGGTGCTTTTCGTCCTCGTCTATTATAACCCTTGCATCGTCAAGCATTGAAAGCGCGGCAGATGCCTTTTCGTATAATATCCTGCCCTTTTCGTTTAAGGTTATTCTGTTTGAAAAATGGTCAAAGAAATTGCATCCAAACTCCCTCTCCAGCCTCTTTATGGCATTTGAAATATTCGAGGTGGGAACGCTGAATTTTCTTGCCGTTTTCGAAAAATTCTGCGTAACTGCCGCATCGCAGAAATACTTAAGCTGTAAAAGCTCCATATTTAGCCTCCGTTTTGCCGGTTTTTGTATATTATACACCTTCCTGCTATACTTGTCAAGATAAAGCAACTGTATTATGTTTGATTATTTACAATAACGCAAACATATGGTAAAATTTAAAAGTACCATTAATTTAATAAAATAATAGTGGAAGGAAAAAAGTATGAAAACAAGAAAGATTCTGGTATTGCTTTTGACTCTTGCTCTTGTCTTTTCCGCAATAGCGCTTACGGTAAGTGCACTCAGCGGTAAGGCGGCAGAGGGCAAAAGGATCAACGTTTGGCTTATTGCCGGTCAGTCCAATGCTGCCGGATACGGTCAGACCTCAAATTATCCGGACGGATATTCGGATGCCGATGCACTTGATAGCGGCATATCGAACGTTCTTTACTACGGTAACGGTGAGGTAACGAAATATGACGATTTCGTTCCCGTATCCTTCGGTATGGGTAAGGACGCTTCGAACTCCGGTGCAGAGATAGGTATCGCAACCGCACTTAAAAACAGCGGTGAGATGCACGCTATCATAAAGTTTGCATACGGTGATACCCAGCTTTCGGCTATGGGTGCTTCATCGTCAAACAACTTCAGCACTTGGACGTCTCCCTCTTATCTTAAGAATCATCCCGAGGTAGAATTCTCGGGTGATAAGATCGGTGACCTTTACACCTCAATGATAGATACTGTTGTAACCGGCATTACAAAGCTTAAGGCGGCGGGATATACCCCCGTTATTCAGGGCTTCTGGTGGATGCAGGGCGAGCGTGACGGTAACTACGGCACTATGACCTCGGAGATATATGCAGAGCTTCTTAAGGCTCTTATTGCCGACGTAAGAGTGGATATAGGCACCGAGGCAGGCATTGATTGCTCTTCTATGCCCTTCGTTTACGGCAGAGTATACCGCAACCCCGCATACGCGCCCAATAGCGCAGAGGGACTTGCGGCAGTGCAGGCTGCGCAGGATGCCGTTGCGGCAGATACCTCGCTCAAAAACGTTGCTATGCTTGATACAAGAAGTGATCTTATAGATCCCGAAAGCGGCAATGCGGCTACCCTCGTTCAGCAGGACGGCTGGCACTACGATTCGCTCACCCAGCAGATGATCGGTGAGGCGTTCGTAAAAAAGTGCTATTCCTACGGTAGTGCAAATATCACCGCGATAAGCACAACGCAGGTAACTATGGTTGGTAACGAGCAGGCGCTTTATACCGCAACTGCAAACTATACCGTAGGCTGCAGCGTTAAAATATCTCTTGGTAGCTATGAGCTGTTCTCTGTTTCCGATAGCGGACTTAAGGTGCTAAACGCACAGATAGAGGGTAAGCATGAGGACGGTGACTATACCGTTTACGTATGCGTAAACCCTGCGCAGAATATGACTATGGTAGAGGTACAGCTTCCCGGTGGCGGCATTATCCGCAGAGGTATATACGGCAGACACGCAGGCAGCAGCATCGTTGCGTATGCTAATAACGATGCAAGGGTAAGAAACGTTTCCATCACCTACGAAAACCTTGTGCTTAACGAGTACGAGTTCGTAACTCAGGAGCCCGAGGCTGATGGATTCGGTAAAAACGTTTACAACCTTATGAACTCCTTTAGCGATGCTACCTCTACAAGACTCTTTGCATGGACCGCAAGAGCTGACTTTATAGGTAGCGAGACTATGGCGATCAAGTATAGAGTAAAGGGCACATCCGCTTGGACTGTAGTTGACGCTTATAAGATGAGCGAGCCCACCCCGTACGAGCCTGAGGATTACTTCAAGGCAGACGTTTCGGGCCTTACCGCAAATACCGAATACGAGTACAAAATCGGTAAAAAGAACAGCACCGACGAGGTAAACGATTGGAGTAAGTCCTACTTCTTTACCACGGCAGCCGGCAATGAGAAGGAATTTACCTTTATTGCAATAGGCGATACTCAGGGTATCACCTGGAACGGTGCAGAAACCAGCAACAAGGGCTTTATGTATACTCAGGCGGCTATCAACGCGGCATTCAACGAGGTAAAGAACCCCGCGTTTATCCTCCATACGGGAGACGTTGTTGAGGAAGGCCTTCAAGAGGAGCAGTGGAATCTTTATTTCAAGGCTCTTGGTGAAGCAGGTGCAAGCGTTCCTCACTTTGCGGCATTCGGTAACCACGATGCAAACCTTCATACCAACGATCAGAACCTTTACTTCGGTATGCACTTAAACCACCCCGATAACGGTGGCTACGATGCGCTTGACCAGGGTGTTGTAGGTAGTGTAACCGATAGCTGGGCATCAATGATCCTCAAATATGCAGATGAGACCTTCTACTCATATAACTACGGCGATGCTCACTTTATAGTATACAATTCCGGTATATACAGCGGTCAGGATGAGATGATAATGAAGGCACAGCGTGCTTGGCTCAAGGCGGATCTTGAAGCCAATAAGGACGCAAAGTGGACTATAGTTATGGCTCACCAGCCGAACTATCACCGTTTGGCAAGCGATGCTTATAACAGAAATACACTTGTTGATATCCTTGATGGCTTTGACGTAGACCTTGTTATTCACGGTCACTCTCACCTTGTGACAAGAAGCTACCCGATAAATAACGGTGAGATAGTAAAGACCGATAACCTTGACGTTGTTACCAAGGGCTCGGGCACCGTATATATGCTTGTTGGCGCAGGTGCTCTTAACCACGATAGAATTGATGATAATATTAACTCCAAGGAAACTGCCGTTGCAGTAACGCAGGAAAAGGTGCAGGGCTCGTATGCCGTGTTCAACGTTACCGAAAATTCCATTGAGGTAACCGTTAAGCAGGTAGACGGACTTGTGCTTGATAAGTTCTCCATCGTTGATAACTCCGAGGAGGAGGGCAACGAGGGCGCTACAAGCTACACCGATGATTTCCATTACTTCACCTACGCAGATCTTGCTGCACTCGGCATTTGGGAAAAAGAGAGCAGCACAACCTACCCCGGCGTAAAGAATCCCTCCTTCTCCCAGCTTCGTCTTAAGCTTAAGGATCAGCAGAGCGCACAGTTCAACTGGCTTAAGTACATAGGCGGTGCGGCAAAATACGATCCCAACAATACCTACGTATTTGAATTTGATGCGTACGTTGCAAATTGGGGTGACGATTCCGCAGAAAACACAAGGGCACTTTACGTAGCCTTTGGCGGCACTTACGGTCAGGTAGGTCTTTACAGCACGTCAAGCACAATGCTTCTCGGCGATAGCAGTAAGAGCTACAGCTACAGCGGTGCTGAAACCTTCCGTATAAGAGTGGAGTATAGCGGCAACGTGATCACAAGCACCGTTACGGACAGTAAGGGTACTGTTGTAAGCGGTACAAGCACAAGCTCCGCATATACCTCTGCAGCTACAGATCCTCTCCTTCAGAGCCTTACGTTCAGATGTGAGGACGGTGAGGTATATATCGATAACCTTAACTTCAAGGTGCTTGAAGACGTTACCGTAGACGGTTACGGTACTATTCCCGCTGTATATTCCGATGCAAGCGAGTGGGGAATCGTGCTCTTCCAGGACGGCGTGTTCAAGGGCGCGTTTAAGGCAAATCAGTTTAAGGAGGCACTTACCGCGGCAAGAGGACTTGTTCCCTCGCACACCGGCGCGCAGGACAATAAGCCTGCGGCACAGCTCCTTCTCCGTGCTGATGCTATTTCCGCAGCACGTGAAGAAAACGTAGGTCAGGCTGTCGGCGTGATAGATATCAACCTCGGCGGTTACACCCTTACACAGAATCACGACGGTGCACTCTTCTGGCTCCGTACCAAAACCTACAGCAACGAGCAGCAGAGCTTTACCTTCAAGGTAAGCAACGGTACTATCGCTTTGAGATCCTA
>JAZRLU010000305.1:0-2414 GCA_045647045.1 Eubacteriales bacterium | reverse complement strand
TGCCTCAACTACTACGTAGGGAGCATTGAGATTTCCGAGAGGATCGTACACAAGTGTAAGACCGGAGGTTGCGTTAAGAGTAGCGGGGATAACGTTGCCGTTATCGTCAACTATCTTGATATCACCGATCTTGCTGTCTATAGCACCGCCTATACGGCTACCCTTGGTAAGATAGATGTAGTACGCATCGGTATCAGCGAACGTGAAGCCGAGGTTGGTTACGGTCTCTATCTTAGACGTACCGTAAAGATACATATCGGTGGTACGGCAAACATGCGCGCTTGTTGTGGTAATACCGTTCTGATAGAAGGTAGTATCGTAAGCGTAGATCTTAGTATCCTGAACGTCCTTAAGCTCGAAGATACGGTAAGAGCCTTCAACGTAGCAATCCTTGAATATGATATCACCGGAAATGGGAGTATGGCTTCTTATAATAGTAACAGCCTTAACGTCCTTCTTTACACGGTTTACAAGGTTAGAGCTTTCAGCATAGATAAGGGTATTCTTCTCATCGGTAGGATTGAGCTTTGCGCCCTTAGCGCTGTTAGAGCAATCGATTACGTTACAGTTGGAAATGATCGTGGAATATCTTATATCAACGATGCCGTTTCCGTCAAGATATACAAACTGTGTGCCGAGAAGATCATAAGAGGTATTTCTGATCTCAGCATAAGTACCGTATATGTTAAGTCTTGCATTATCAAGTACGCTGTTAACAGAATAGTTTGTGTCAGAGCCGAAGATCATATTTACGTTGTTGTACGTAAGAGATCCGCCTCTCATAGACGTGAAGCTATCGATTGCTTCAGTGCAATCAATCTTTATACCCGTAACAGCGCCCTTGATCGTGATCGTGGGGGCACCGGTAGAGCTGAGTATAAATTTACCTGAATTTTTGATTTGTCCATCGCCCGTGATCGTGAAGGTGAAGTCACCGTCAACAACGAAGGAGTTCGTGTTTGCAGTTGTGAGGGTATAACCTCCAAGGTCGATGGAAAGATTTTTATTAACAGTAAACGTATTAGCAAGCGTTGCATTGCCAATAAGCTTTACCGTATCGCCATCCTTAGCGGCAGCAAGCGCTTCATCAAGAAACTCATACTCCGTGCTGCCAATAGCAGCTACGTTACCGTTTGCCGCGCCCGCAACAACTGCAAGTGCGCCAAGAACGATAGCCAAGGAAAGCAGAACAATCGAAATTTTAGCTATTTTTTTCATTAGCATATTTCCTTTCATAGTTTTGATGTAAATATTATATCATATTTTAAATGTAATTGTAAATTGGCAAAAAAACAAATTTTGGTGGTGTTTTTTAGGCATTATAACCAATTCGGTTACAGATGGAGTTCCCCTTCGTAAAATGCAATGGGGCAAACGTAAAACCTTTATGCCGCGGCATTGACATTTCCCCGCTCCCCGTGCTATAATGTGTATATAAAGCTATAACGGAGGCGCGCGATGTTCTACCAATACGAGCACATAGGTACAACCGATTATTTCAAGCGTGAGGAGCATATTGATTTTTCCTATCCCACGCATTTACACCGTTGCTATGAGCTTATTGCCTTAACAGAGGGAGAGATGAGCGTTACCGCAGACGGCAAGGAGCACGTTTTGCACGCGGGGGATATGATACTTATCTTCCCAAATCAGCTGCACTCGCTGCTTTCATCCTCATCACGCTGCGTTCTTTTTATCTTCTCACCCAAGCTTATCAACTCGTTTAGCACAAAATATGCCGATTCCCTGCCCGCCTGCCCGTGCTTCAGGCTCTCCGATGCTATGCGCTCCGAGCTTCTTGCACTTTCTGAGGGAGATTCGCTGATAGCCCTTAAGGCAGCGCTTTATACCGCAATGGCGCAGCTTGAGCGTACAAGCAGCTTTGATACTGCACCCGCGGTGCGCGAGGGCTTGCTTGTAAAAATATTCAACTACGTTGATACGGGCTTCCGCGGTAATTGCTCGCTGCCTGCCATTGCGCACGCTCTTGGCTACGATACCGCTTATCTTTCCCGCTATTTCAAAAGGGCATCGGGCATACCTTACGTAGAATACGTAAACACGGTAAGGCTTAATCACGCGGGGCATCTTCTTACCTCTACAGAGCTTTCCGTGCTTGAATGCGCCATAGACTCGGGTTACAGATCTCTGCGCACCTTCAACCGTAATTTCAAAAGCTATTTCGGCTTAACACCGGTTGAATACCGCGTGCACCGAAAGGCTGAAAATGAATAAAAGATCAGGTGATCCCAAGCAAAAAGGATCACCTGATCTTTGTTTTTAGAGGCTTACGCCTCGGAGAAAAAATGCTTTTCCGTTGCGGCGCAAAGCCAATGGTATATGGGAAGGTGGAGCTGCTGCACAAGATACGTCTCGCATTCGGGAGCCTTCAGTGTAACGCTTGCAATGCTTGC